>JAFAFM010000345.1 GCA_023423495.1 Armatimonadota bacterium | reverse complement strand
TTGGATACCGCCCTTTCCCAGGAACGAGCGGAAAGGACTGTTGAGGGCCGCTGGTATATGCCCATCGATCGGGTTTTCACGATCAAGGGTCAGGGATGCGTTGTCACCGGAAGTCTGGCCCGTAACGAAGTTCAGGTGGGATCGACTGGAATGTTGCTTCCGAGAGGCACGGAGGTTCGGATTCGGCAAATGCACTCCCACGCCGTTCCAATCGAAATCGCCAGGCCGGGAATGAGAGTCTCGATGAATCTAACTGGCGTGAAGTCAGAGGACGTTGAAAGAGGCATGGCCGTAGGCTCCATGGGAGCGATCTTCGAGTCCAACTGCTTTGAGGCGAAAGTTCGTTGGGTAGCTGAATGCCGACATGCCGAGACTGTCAGGATTTCCATCGGAACTGCGGAGGTAATCGGTCGAGTTTTTAAGAGCAAAACGAACCCAGCGCACGTTCAATTCCGCACAACGGATCCCATAGCGGTCGCCCTTGGACAGCCGATCATTTTCCGGAAGCATAGTCCGCCACAACTGCTTGGCGGGGGAATTGTCAATGTTCCCCAGTCAAAGCCCCGGGGTTGGCAGAATGCCGCGTTGGAGACCGATCCGGGGTCCAAGGAGCCCCAGCTCGTAGAGCTTATCGAAAGTCGGCCCACTGGGATTTCCACGGAAGAGGTTTGTCGGCTGCTCGGGCGCACCGCTCAGGAACTTGGTGATCGCTTCGAGACCGCCAAGAAGAGCGGGGCAATTGCCGGCTTTGCCGGACAGTGGATATCGAAGGGCAATTTGGATGCACTCGCCGAACGGCTTACAGAGACTCTTGGCGAACTCCACGCGAAGAACCCAACATCACTCCTGGTCCCTCGGGATGAAGTTGTTAAGCGAGCACAATTGCCTTGGACGGGAAAACCTTTGGACCGGCTCTTTGCCTACCTGGAGGAAAGTGGAATTGTTGCGAACGTGGGCACGGGAGTCCGGCTGCCAACTTTTACGCTACAGCTCACCGACCGACAGCAGAAACTTATCGAGCGAGTCAAAGCGGAATTGGAAAAGCAGGACGTGCTGACGCCCTCTCCTTTTGATTTGGCCAAGTCGCTCGGGGTTCCTATTCAGGCAGTCGAAGAGATTCTGAAGCTTGGGCATGAATCGAAGAGCTTAGTGTTGCTGGAAGGCGGCGTAGCCTATACGCCGGTGCAAATCCAAAGATTGATGAAGCGGGCTCAAGAGGCCTTTCAAGAGCGCCCTTTCGCCGCATCGGAGTTTCGTGATGCAATTGGAGCCAGCCGGAAGTACGTCATACCTCTTCTGGAGCACTTCGATAAGTTGGGATTTACCCTTCGGGTGGGCGATAAGCGCTTTATCAAGAAGCGCTAGATCACGCGGGCGAGGGCTTCGGCGAAAGTGGGCTGGCGGAGGATCACGAATTGCACGTCTCCGTATCCATCTTGGAGCAGTTTTGCGGCGATCGCCTGACCCTCCTTTGCGGAGATCCGCAACCCTTCCGGTGTGTCCTGAATTTCAATCTCGAAGGGCTCTACGAGTGCACGCACACCGGGCCGGTTTTCCGTCCTGACCTGCAGCTCGTATTCTGCCTGTGTCCTCCGGAGACTGTCTGGAGTCCCTGAAAAGGCCACTTGTCCGTTCTTCATCACCAGCACGAAATCTGCGCGTTCACCCAGGTCGGGCCGATAAGTCGTAAACACCATCACGGAGCCTTTGGCTCTCATTTGCTGAAGTTGAAACCAGACTGCTTCGAGGACGACCGGGTCCAGTTCATCTAGTAGTCGGTCGATGCAGATCAATTCTGCCTTGCTCAAAAATGCAGGCAACAGCGCTGCTGCCGACTGTTGCCCGGGAGTGAGGAGGTAGCAAGGTTTCTGTCGGAAGTCCGAAAGGTTCAATGCAGTGAGGGCATCGTTACCTATTTGCGTCGCTGATTTACCGACCTTGGCCCGGACGATCGAGGACGGAGTATCCCGCCTAGTCCATTCTGGCGAATCGATAGAGAGCACCTCATCGGGACGGGCAATGCTTCCTTGTTCGGGCGACGACTCCCCCAAAATGCAGGAGAGCAAATGCGACTTGCCGGAGGCTGCCGTGCCCATGATGGCGACAGACGCTCCTGACGGTACGTCCAGCGCCAAAGTCGGTCCGCGCTTGCTGAGCGAGACATGGTCGAAGGATAAGCCGACGCTTGGACTGGATCGGCGCTTTCGGAGCATGCTAGCCTGGCAGAACGAGGAGTTCTTTCGGCGATTTGGTCAAGACTTCCAAGCCATCGGGGGTGATGACAACATCGTCCTCGATGCGCACACCGCCGAAACCAGGGATATAAACACCCGGTTCGACCGTCCAGACCTGGCCCACTTCTAAAACGTCCTTGCTGGTTGCATTCATACGACCCGTGTCGTGGACAACGGAACCGAGTCCGTGGCCCAGCCCATGGCCAAAATATTGGGCCAGGTCTAGTTCGCCCAGAACCGCCCGGGCTTTTGCATCGACGGTAGATGCGGCAACCCCGGGCTTCATCAATGCCATGGATTCCAATTGAGCCCGTAGCACTTGTGCATAGACTTGCCGATGGCGGTCGGTTGCTTCGCCCACCACCACAGTGCGCGTTATGTCTGCGCAATAGCCGCCGACTTTGGCGCCAAAGTCCATCGTGACGAAGTCTCCGACTTCCAGTTTTTTCTCGGTGGCTTTGCCATGGGGTCGGGCGCTTCGGATGCCGCTCACGACCACCGGTTCGAACGCCAATTCCTGCCCTGAGCGGCGGATAAAGAATTCGATATCCATGCAGATGTCCCATTCCGAAACTCCGGGCTGAATCATTCGTTGGACATGGGCAAAACAGGAGTCGGTAATCCCGCAAGCCTCACGGATTTTTGCGATCTCCTCTGGACTCTTCACCATTCGCAGGTTGCCGATGATGTCCGGTGCGCCGGTTAGCAGAACCCCTGGAAACTGGCTTTTCCATGACTCGTAGGTGGAATAGGCCACCTGGGATCCCTCGAAGGAGATGTTTGAAAGCCCCATGTCCTTGACCTGTGCGGCCAAAAATTCATCGACCACCACTGGGCTTTGGAACCAGGAAGTCGGCATGTCCTTTACCTGCTCGCCAGATTGAATGGCATAGCGACTATCGGTTATAAATCGAGCCTGATCCGGGGTTACGATTGCGTAGCCAAACGAGCCCGTAAAGCCAGTAAGCCATTTGACATTGGCAATGTTACTGACCAGTAACGCGGGGATTCCCGCTTCCGCCATCTTCGCTCGCAATCGATTCAAATTAGACATCAAACAACCTCGCTCTCAACATTCTTAATTGCATGTAGGGCCATGACGTAGCCAAACCCACCAAATCCGACGATTTGTCCAAGGGTTATCGGCGAAATCACCGAGTGTCGGCGAAATTCTTCTCGCGCATGGACATTGCTTAAATGCACTTCGACGACGGGCAGCCGGACACTGGTGAGGGCATCTCGCAGTGCGATCGAATAGTGGGTCAATCCACCCGGATTAATGACAATGGCATCCGCCCACCGCCGATGCTCCTGAATCGTGTCGATAAGTGTGCCCTCGGAGTTCGATTGCAGAATTCGCAGTTCAATCCCCATCCCTTCTGCCGCCACTTTCAGCGCAGCATCGATCTCTTCAAGCGGCTTCTTGCCATAAACATCGGGTTCGCGGAAACCCGTCATGTTCAGGTTCGGGCCATGGAGAACCAAAACCTTAGTTGGATTCGGATTCATTCATCAGTTCCTTAAGTTCATCAGGTTCGATTACGTCTTCCGGCAACAGGTGCGGGATACCCTCGATAATCCGGTAACCATGACCTTTTGAAGAGCACACCAGAAAATTTCCTTGGAGCTTGAGCGGTGGGCGATCGGGACATACCGGGCAGGCAAGGATAGCAAGCAGGTCAGGGTCGATCATCCAGTACTTCTCGATACACTTCGGTGGTCTGCTTTGCGGATTCCAACCAGTCAAACTGTTTGACCCTCTCGAACCCTCGCTGGCGCAGGTCCGAAAGCTTACTCGAATCACCCAAGAGCCCGTGAATGGATTTTGCCCAATGCGCAGGCTCCCACGTAGGTTCGACAACGGCCGCATCTCCTGCGACCTCGGGTAAGGCGCCACCCGTGCTGCAAAGTACGGGACATCCACATGCGAATGCTTCGATAATTGGGATTCCAAAGCCTTCGTGCCGACTTGGAGCAAGATAGAGAGCAGCGCCGGAGTAAAGCGCGCATAAGTCTTCATTTGAAACGTAACCGACAGGGATAGTGCCAGTCTTCGCTTGTTCTCCCCACCCAGGCTTACCGGTAATTACGAGAGGCATTTCGGACACCAGCGCCGCGGCGTCGATCGCCAACTTCATGTTCTTTCGAGGCCACTGGGTGCCTACGGTGAGAAGAAAATCGGGAGGGACTCCAAGTCGACTGAGGATCGGAGCAGGATCTTCCACCCGCTTAACCCAAGGAGGCAGTCCGTTGTGGATTGGCCTGACTTTTCCTAAGGCAGCGGGAACGTAATGTTGGATTTCCTTTGCACTGGTTTCCGAAACCGCGATGATCCGCTTCGCAAGCTTTGCGGCAGCAGGGACCGTTCGAGTAAGGATTGCTCGGTCGCGCGGTTTAAACCATTCCGGACCGATGAAGAACGACACATCGTGAATCGTGGTAATTCCCCGATTGCCGACCAGGGGGCTCAGACTGTACTGAGTGTGGATTGCGCCAGCTTTGAGTCTTCGGGCCGCGAGTGGAAACGCAACAAGGCTCCACCACCGGCCGGACCTAGAATCCACCCTAATCCAGCGAATTTTTTGCGATTCGGGAATGGTGGCGGGCCTATCGGCGTTTGATATGAGCAGATAGTTTAAATCGTCGTCGAGTTTGGAGAGCCCATCAACCAGACCACTCCAATAGGAAGAGTCACCCGTTGAAGTTCCAGCTACCAATCTGGCATCGATGGCAACTGTTCTCAGGCTCAAATCAAGATTCCTTTTGGCCTGAATCCTGCTACCATAGTGAACATCCTAATCGAATTTAGACACTTATTCTGCAAGGAGCCATTATCCAATGAAAAAACGTAAACCGCCAGTTGTGTTGGCCACTTGCTTGGTCATTTTGCTGATTAGCGTAGGCATCTTCTTTGCTCCTCAAGGATCTGGAGAGATTCATCAAGAGCAAGTCGCTCAGCAGCCAGTCGATCGACAGGCCAGACCTACTGTCTCATCAAATGAAGTTTCCTCGATGGCGACGGCTGCCATGAAAGAGCAAAAAATGACGCCTGCGAAGCCAGGTGGCGGCAATTCGGGTCCCTCCGTCATCGTTCCAAAGCCGGTCAGCACAAAGCCTAAGCCGACCGAATCGTCCACTTCTACTCAATGGTATATCGATCAAACCAAGAAGTAAGCGCAACTCGCTAACTGAGCGGCGGTAAGACAAGGGTCTTGCCGCCGTCTTTTATTTTCCGAAAGGCAACTCCGTACGCCCGATCTAATTCCTCGGACTGCAACACATCTTCCGTTTGCCCAACCTTCCGCAATACTCCGTCGCAAACCAAAGCGGTGATGTTTGCCATCATTCCCACTAGGTTCAAATCGTGCATTGCGGCCAACACCGTCTTTCCCTCGTTAGCCATCGCGTTGATGGTGCTCACCAAGTGCAGCTGATGGGTCACGTCCAGGTGTGTGGTAGGTTCATCCAAGATGACGATTTGAGATTCTAGGGCGAGCGCCCGCGCCAACAAAACTCGCTGCTGCTCTCCGCCACTTAGCTCCTGAACTGGCCGATCGGCGAACGATGCAGCATCTGCAAAATCGAGCGCTCGCTGCACCGCGGCCCGGTCTTCATCAGTATCTCGCACACCAGGAGACTTGGGAAGGCGCCCCATCATCACAACTTCATACGTTGAAAAGCGAAAGGCAAAGTGCTCGTGCTGAGGCACGAACGCGATCTGGCAGGCTAGCTCGGTCGCCGAATAGGATCTGATGGGTTTGCCATGGATCGACACCTCGCCAGCAAGGGCAGGTAAGAGTCCGCCAATCGTCTTCAGCAATGTGGATTTGCCGGCTCCGTTCGGGCCGATGATCGCGGTGACGGTTCCCGATTCCAACGTCAGCGACACGTCCTTTAAGACCGTTCGGTTTGAATAGCCGCAAGCTAGCGAGCGAGTTTGAATGGAACTATTGGATTCCTTCATCCAGCACTCCATTGCTGAACACCCGGAAGAGAGCAGCATATTCGCCGTTCTTTTCCATCAGATCCTGGTGCGAGCCAATTTCGACGACTTCGCCGCGGCGAAGGTAAAGGATTCGATCGGCACGTGCCGCGGTGGTAAGTCGGTGGGCGATAAACAGCGTGGTCCGCTGCTTCATAATTTCATCGAGCGCCAAGGTTACGGCCCGTTCGCTACTGGCATCCAAGGCGGAGGTCGCCTCATCGAGAAGCAACAACGTGGGCTTTCGAACCAGGGCCCGCGCAATGGCGAGTCGCTGTCGCTCGCCCCCGCTGAGACCGACCCCCTGCTCCCCGATAATCGTGTCGTATTTATCGGGAAGTGGATCTACGAACGCGTCAACGTGCGCGGCTTCAGCAGCCTCCGCAACTTCCTCCAAGGAGGCATTCGTGTTTGCAAGCCGGATATTGTCGGCAATCGAGCCCGCGAAGAGGAACGTCTGTTGGGGAACGACGCCAATTTGCCGCCTCAACCAAGTTGTATCCAACTCCCTGATATCGACACCGTCGAAAGTGATCGTCCCTTCGGTGGGATCATAGAATCGAAGGAGAAGGTCCGCAACCGTGGTCTTGCCCGCCCCGCTCGGACCCACGAGCGCCAGGCTTGATCCGGAATGGAGTTTGAAACTCACTTTCTTGAGCGCGGTCGTGCCGTCTGGGTAGGCAAAGGTGACGTCGTTGAACTCGATTTCTCCCTTCGGGTTCTCCAGAATCCTTGTTCCGACCGATTCAAAATGCTCTTCGGGAACATCCAGCACTTCGGCGTAAATCCTTTCGCTTGCCGCTTGAACCTGAGCATACGTGTTATTCACCGAAGCGATATTGCGAGAGCCCTGTTGGATAAGGTCGAGAGCTGCAACCAATGCAATGAGATCAGCCACCTGAAGGACTCCGTGGAAGGCAAGATTGCCGCTGACGTAGAGAAACACGGCTAGCGCAACGGACCCGATCAACTCGACAAG
>JAFAFM010000326.1 GCA_023423495.1 Armatimonadota bacterium | reverse complement strand
GATGTTCACCGTCCATCGTGGCTTGATCCCTTCTTCTTCCAAGCGGGACAGCACACTTAGCAGGGGCAAATAGCATTCGGCGGCCGATTCGTTGATCCAGTCCGTGCCGTGAGGGCTCTTTCCGTGGCTAAGCACGTATGGCATGTGCGAGTGAAGGCACAAGAGGAAGCGTCCGAGAGCCATGCGTTATTCTAGTCTACGGGCCGGTTGCTAACAGCCCTTTGGCCGCCTCGCGAGTATCATGCCCCCATGTCCTCGGCCATCGACCTACTCAAAGACTTGATGACCTACCCCGCGCCTCCTGGGAAAGAAGATCTCCTGGCAGACCATGTAATGGAAATCCTGCGGTCGAGCGGTCTCGATTCGCATACAGATTCGAAGGGCAATGTCCTGGTGCCGATCGGCACCGATCGGCCGCCCAAGATTGTCGTCACTGCTCACCTCGACGAACTCGCACTGATGGTGACCAACATCGATCCCGAAGGTTGGTGTTCTGTGACGAACCTGGGCGGGGTGCAGCCTGCCAAGTGGGGCGAGGGCCCCGTTTCACTGATCGGCCGCTCAGAAGTGCCCGGGATCCTGTCATTTGGCTCCTCTCATACTGAGGACGACCAAGCCACGCTGGTCCAAATGCGCGAAAAGCCATTGAAGTGGAATCAAGCCAAGATCTTCACCGGCAGATCCCAGTCCGAACTGGCGGAGGCTGGGATAAGAGTTGGAACGCGCGCCGTGATCAACTGCTCTCGCCGACATCTGACCGACCTTGGGGAGTATGTGGCCGGCTATTTTCTGGATGACCGAGCTGATCTCGCAGCTTGGATACTCATCCTCAAAGAGCTACAGGCGCATCCAATTTCAGACCTGCCGATTCTTTTTGCCGCCACCGTCAGCGAGGAAGTCGGCGGTCACGGCGCCCTATACGTCTTGGAGGACTACCGACCCGAGGTTTGTATCGCCCTGGAACTTGGCCCAGTGGTGCCTGACTCGCCCGTCCGGTTGAACGCCACCCCAACCGTTTGGGTAAACGACAGCTACGCTGCTGCCCAGCACGAAGATCTCGAGCGGATCGCCTCGCTCGGCCACGAAGTACAGTTTCAAGCCCTTAGTCGAGGTGGCAGCGATGCATCATGCGCCTCAGCTAACGGCCTTTGTGCCCGACCCGTAACTATCGGTATTCCGATGGAGAACACCCATGGCTATGAGATCATCCACAGAGATTCGATAGATCGGATGGTCGAACTGACTTTGGCATACCTGCGAACATTCGAACAAACCGACTAACTGCAGGTAGCCTTTGCGCCGTGATTTCCAGCACGTGCGACGTTTTGATAGTGGGCGGAGGGACCGGAGGTTGCGCGGCCGCCATGGCTGCCTGCTCGCTCGGAATGCACGTGATCCTTACCGAGGAATTCGAGTGGGTCGGAGGGCAACTAACTTCGCAGGCGGTTCCACCAGATGAACATCCTTGGATCGAGTACTTCGGCTGCACGGCTCGCTATCGCCGCTATCGGAACCTTGTTCGCGCGGCCTACGCACCGAGGCTGAAGCATCCGTTGAATAGTCAGACCCAATGGTTCAATCCGGGTGGGGGATGGGTCAGCCTGCTTTGCCACGACCCTGCCATCGGTCACAAAGTCCTTCGGCATATGCTGGCCGATGAAACCACCGGAGGGAAGCTTGAGCTGCGGCCGAGAACTCGTCCGATAAGCGCCGAAAGTGAAGAGCACATTGTCCGTGCTGTAGTCATGGAATCCTTGCTGACCGGGGAGTTGGAGCGAATCGAGGCCAAGTACATTTTGGATGCTACCGAACTTGGTGGCCTGCTTCCAATGACCGGAACCGCCTACGTTGCCGGTGCAGAATCGAAGCAAGACACCGGCGAACCTCATGCCTTGGACGGCCCCGCGAATCCGGAAAATGTCCAGGGATTTACTTGGGTCATGGCGCTTGGCTTCGACCCTGGCGGGAATCACACCATCGAGAAACCATCCCGGTACGACTTCTGGAAGCAATATCAACCGGATTTCTGGCCGGACAAACTCTTGAGCTTTAAGATGCTTCACGTCCAGAAAGGGCATCCGATCGACTTCCTCCTGTTCGGGAATGACCGGTTCAACCTTTTCGAATACCGACAGATTGTTGATCCAAGTCTGTTTGCCGAACCCATGGAGGCAGCAACGATTGCCAACTGGCCGCAAAACGACTACTACGAGGGCAACATTATCGACAAGCCGGCCGAAGAAGTAGCCAAGCATCTGCAGGCATCCCGAGAACTCAGCGTAAGCATGCTGTATTGGCTACAAACCGAAGCGCCTCGCCATGACGGAGGTGTCGGCTACCCTGAAATTCGGCTCCGGCCCGACTTGGTCGGAACCTCGGACGGCTTGGCCCAGGCACCATACATTCGAGAATCGAGACGAATCCACGCCCGGTTCACGGTATGCGAGCAACACGTTTCGGCCGAATGCAATCCAGGCCTCAACCGGGCTCCGGAGTTCAAAGATAGCGTCGGGGTTGGGGCTTACCGAATTGATTTGCACCCGTCGACCAGCGGTGACAACACCTTTGACGCCAGCTCTCTGCCTTTCCAGATTCCCCTCGGGGCGTTAATCCCAATAGAAACAAAAAACCTTATCCCTGCTTGCAAGAATCTAGGGGTCACGCACATCACAAATGGCTGCTACCGACTGCATCCGGTTGAATGGAATATTGGGGAGACAGCTGGATTGCTGGCCGCGCACGCAATTCGCGAAGACTTGGACTTGGGCGAGATTCTTGAGAGCGACGAGAAACTCGCCGCATTCCAAAACCTGTGTGTGGGGCAAGGAATCGAAATTACCTGGCCGACTCTGAGGCCACTTTAGTCGCCGTCCGAAACGGGTGGAGGCTCAACAACAGGAGGCTGGGAGGATGTCGGAGCCGGGCTTTCGACTTTCGGTTTGGTCGAGTTCGTCGTGGACGTTCGCTTTCGCCGCTTCTTCCGAGTCTTAGGCCTTTCCTTCCGGGTATTCAGGGCCGTCACCGTTACGTCGACCTGGGGCTCCGCGAACTCCTTCTTGGGCTCTTCCTTATCCTTCTCGGGTTCTTTAGTGGAAGTTCCCGTTACCTGCTGAACCTTATCTTTGAACTCCTGAGGAACGCGTGATTCGACCCGTGGACCCACCATGTAGTAGCCAATGGCACCGAGCCCTACCGGCACGATAAACCATTTCAAAACCATTCCAAGCGGGGTGAGTCGCGTTCCCATCTCTCAAAAGTGTACCAAGGGTATCCTCTAGCTCCAAATCCAATGCCGATCGACGTATCCGAAGGTTCTCTCGAACTCGCAATCGAGCTTTTGGAAGCGGTTACTCCGACGAAGTCCAGTTATCCCTTTCCATCTTTACGCCGTTCTGGCCGGACCGAACCGCGAACTTTTAGAACCATAACCCTTCGGAACCCATTTCTCGAGGCTACTGTTGTGCCGGATTTGGGTGGCAGAATCATCAGACTCGTGGACCTACGAATTGGCCGAGATGTTTGGCCCCAGGAGACAGTCCTTCCAATCCAGGATGCAGGCCAGCGAGGTGTGGAGTGTCCGGCCGGACTCCAGATTCAGACGGACCATGGAAGTCGCCTGAACGACCTCGGTCCGATGGCTTTCGCGCTCGACTTTGATCCCGAATCCGAATCTGCCAATGGAGTCTGGTTGAGTGAGATTTGCGGGAACGGCTTAAGCCTCCATATTCGCTATTCGATGCCCGAAGATCGAACTGAACTAGAAGTCGAATGCCGGATCTTCAACCGTACCCTTGAGTACGTCCCCTACGATGGAGGGCTGCAAGTACCAGGGGCTACGTTCGATCGGCTCGGCTCAAGCTGGGTGGCGCAAGATGGAGCGACGCTCCTTGTATCTTCTGTCAATGCTGCTCTGAATTACGCAGATTCCAGTTCGCTTCATCGCTTTGGTGGCAGGAATTACCTTGCTCCCCGGCAATTGGACACATGGAAGGCCACCCTTACGCCCTACAGAATCGAGAAGCCGCTGGCATTGTCGGATGGATTTATCGTTGGGTGGTCGGATTCCAGACTTGAAGTCGAAGTTGCGGAATCCTTGCTTGGTGGGAAGATCGTAATTCAAACGGACGCAGACCAGACTTTGGAGATGCCGACAGACTTGTATCCGGAAAAGCCGTTATCGATCGACCTCACCGGACTTCCGAACAAGATTCAGAAGCTGGCAATTCTGGACAGCCGAGGAGTCGCAAAACTGATGGCACCCTTTGAGCCGGTCCACGCTCCACAAAGCCCAGATACACGCGCGCAGGCCCCTTTAAACGTTCTTGAGCTCAGCGGGGCTGAACTGCATGCGGCAACATTCGATGTCGCGAAGAGACACTGGGCTTTCTTGGGCCTGGCTTACCAAAAACTCGCAACGGCAGATTACGGGGAGGGTTCTTACTACTTAGAAC
>JAFAFM010000292.1 GCA_023423495.1 Armatimonadota bacterium | reverse complement strand
GAGCTCCTTAAGCGGGGTACCAAACTCGATTTCGTAGTTTCCGGGCTTGTTTACGTGCCCGGAAACCGAGAAGAGCTTGGTGCCACGGGAGTTCTTGGTGGATGCGCCCAGCGATGCATACCACTCGCCCCCATTGGTGATGATGAAGGGCGCGCAGCAGTAAGTCTCGACATTGTTGATGAGGGTCGGCAGATCCCAGAGGCCAGCAACGGTCGGCAAGGGAGCGTGCGGGAACTTAAGTCTTGGCATGCCGCGCTCGCCCATCAAGGAAGACATCAACGCGCTTTCCTCGCCGCACTCATAGCTTCCTGCGCCGAGATGGATATCTAGGTGGAAAGTCTGACCCGAACCGAGAATGTTTTCGCCGAGCAGGCCCTCTCTGTACGCCTCATCGATGGCAGATCGGACAGCCCGCGCGGCATCGATAAACTCGCCACGGATGTAGATGTATCCTTGCTCGGATTGAGTGGCGATTCCAGCAAGCGTCATCCCTTCCACAAGCAAGAAGGGCGTCTGCTCCATGAGCTGCTTGTCTTTGAATGTCCCGGGTTCGCCCTCGTCCGCGTTGCAGACCACGTAGTGCGGACCACGCTTTTCTTTGGGAAGGCCGTTCCACTTAATCCAAGTAGGGAAGCCGGCTCCTCCCCGACCTCTTAGGCCAGAAGCTTTGACCTCGTCGATAATGGTCTGACGATCCAAGCCGATCGCCTTTTCGAGAGCTTTGAAGCCTCCCTTCGCGCGATATCCATCGAGAGTCGCATAGCGAGGGTCGTCGGCGTGTTCCAGAAGCAGCTTTCGCTCGGCCATAGTCCGCTTGATTCTACTCAAACCTGCCGGTTAAAGGTGAAGATTAGCTAGTCGAGCTGGTCTTGCCGCGGAGGTGGACCTTGACGATCTCGTCGGCCATTTTGACGACGGTGGATTCTTCGGTGTTGCGCAACTGATCGATGAGCTTGTCGAAGTACGCCTCATCCACGGGTCCGTGATATTCGTCGCCAACTTGGATCACCGGGGCGCGATCACAAGCGTCCAAGCACTCAACCTCTTCCATAGTGAACAGCCCGTCTTCGGTGGTTTCCCCGTGTCCGACGCCTAGCTTTTGCTTGATGTAATCGCGAAGTCGATAAGAGCCGCACAGATGGCAGCTGAGGCAAGTGCAGAGCTCGATCTTGTGCTTGCCCGGCTTATGGGCGGTGTTGTACATAGAGTAGAACGTCGCAACACCCTCAACTTCGGCATAGCTTCGTTCGAGCCGAAAGGCTACTTCGGCGATAGCTTCTCCGCTAAGGAAGCCGCCATATTCGCGCTGAGCAATCCAGAGACATGGCAGGATGCACGACTTGAGATCGGGATAGTGCGTCTTGATCTCCTCCAACTCTTGCACAGCCTGCTCGGAAAACTGAAGCTTGACCTCGTCCGCCCGCGGAATGCGTGGCCGACCATTGGAGCTGCCGAGGTGGAGAAGTTCGCTCATTGGGTTTAAGGATACCGTCCCGACTTGTTCCTAGCGGTCGATCTCTCCAAGCACGATATCGATCGAACCGATGATTGCGATAACGTCGGCAAGCAGCCGGCCAATGGCTAGCACTTCAAGAGACTTCAAATTCATAAACGACGACGGTCGTTCATGCCAACGGTAAGGACGGTTGGAGCCATCGCTGACGATATAAAACCCGAGTTCGCCCTTGGAACCTTCGATGCCGGCATAAGCTTCTCCAACAGGGCATCGGTAGCCTTCAGTAAACAGTTTGAAGTGGTGGATGAGCGATTCCATCGAAGTGTCGAGCTCCTCGCGGGGCGGTGGTGCAATTTTGCGGTCGCTCGTTCGGAAGTCACCCTCGGGCAAGCCGTCCATCGCCTGACGAATAATCTTGACGCTCTCCTTCATCTCCGCGATCCGGACCAAGAAGCGGTCATAGACGTCTCCGCGCTCACCGACTGGGATCTGAAAATCGAAGTCTTCGTAGCTGCTATATGGATTGCTCTTTCGAAGGTCGAAAGGAACGCCGCTTGCGCGGGCGATGGGCCCGCTGCAGCCGAGTTCCAATGCCTCCTTGCCACTCAAAACCCCGACATCGTAGGTTCGCTCCTTCCAGATAGGATTCTCTACGAGTAGATTCTCAACCACCTGAAGTTCGTCCAGGAAGCCATCGAGGAACGGATAAAGTTTCTTCTCGAAGCCAACCGGCATGTCGCCTCTTAGCCCGCCAGGAACAATCCAAGACGGCATCATCCGGACGCCTGAGAACATCTCAAACATATCCAAGATGAGTTCGCGTTGTTGGAATATGTAGAAGAAGGGCGTCATCGCGCCAAGGTCTAGGGCGTGCGTTCCCAGCCATACGGCATGAGATGCGATTCGGCTTAACTCCGCCAGGATGACGCGAAGATACTGAGCTCGTTTAGGGATCTCGCAGCCGAGCAGCTTCTCGACCGCTAAGGCGTGCGCGAGGTTATTGCCGTTCGCATTGAGATAATCCATGCGATCGGTCATCACGACGCACTTGTGATACTGCTGGTACTCGGCCTCTTTCTCCATGCCGGTGTGCAGGTATCCGATTACGCACTTGCACTTGACGATGACCTCGCCTTCAAGCTCGCAGATGACTCGAAGCACGCCGTGGGTCGAGGGGTGCTGCGGCCCCATGTTGACGACCATCGTGTTTTCGCCGGTCTTCTGGAATATCGCCTCAGTCGAGGGCATGAAGGCTTGTTGGGACATGCTTTGTTTAGGTTACCGCAGGAAGGCCCAATGCATAAAAAAACGGCCGGACGAAATTCGTCCGGCCGTTCAAAGTGACTTTAGATTTACTTGGCTTCGGCTGATGAAGCTGCTGCTCCACCGCCTCCACCTGCTCCAGCGACCGAAGGTCGGCCAAACTCAGATGGTTTGTTCGGATCCTTGGGCTGCATTGCCGGATCATTGGGATCAGGTGCACCGCCGCTGCATCCAACGACGATTGCAAGACTTAAGCACGCTAGAACAAGTGTTCTGAAGTTCACTTTAGTTTTGACTCCCTGGCCACAGTCGGACGAAGATATAGGTGCCGTCGGCAAGAAGCTTTCGCTCCATGATTCGACCGCGGAAGTCAACTGCCTTAGCAGAACCGTCGGTAGCCACATAAGTGGTCATACCGTTCGGGATCAAGCAGGCTGCATTGACGCCACGTCGGCCGTCGATAGCTCGCTTCATTGCGTGAGGACCAGCGAAGCCCCATTGCGTGCCGTAGCTGCTGTAGGTTGCTTCTGGGGTCCAGCGAACGCAGTTCTTAAACGCGTAGTCGCCGACTGTCCACCACATATCCCAGTTGGCAGACTCGGAGAGCATCACCATGTTGGAAACGTTCTCAATCTGAGTGTTCGAGATCGAGCTCGCAGCATATCTGCCGAGCCAGTCCCCACCAGCGGTGCTACCACTGAGGTTACCGAAACCAGCGATACCGTCGAACTTGACGTTCTGGCCACCGGTCAACGTCGCGTTGTTATACGTGAAGAAACCAGCGGTTCGAGGTGCGGCGCCAGCGCTAGTGATAGCGCGAGGAACGATTCCGTAGTACTGAATGCGCTTCCAGTTGACGTCTCCGCCGACCGGACGATCTCGCTTGGGATGAATCATCAAGTCCCAGTTCTTAACGTAGGGCTGAATGAGGTCCTGGTAAGCGAGGTCGATTGGGAGCGTGGGAGAGCTCAACATCGACAGCGGGAAGAGGTCGTCGTAGTCCGAGCTATACATAATGCAGGCCAAACCGGCTTGCTTGGTATTGCTGAGGTTGGACGTGTCCTTCGCAGCTTCCTTGGCTTGTGCAAAGACAGGGAAGAGGATGGCGGCGAGGATTGCGATAATTGCAATCACAACTAACAATTCAATGAGCGTAAATGCTCGTTTCATTGGCTAACTCCTATGAAGATTATTAACTCAGGGCCAACAGCCCCGAGAAATGATGAATCCCACAAAGGATAACACCAATTTCGTGCCGTAACAAGAACTTTCTAAAAATTTTGTAAAGTTTCTCGTCGACAAGCTACGCCGGGCGATAAAGAACCGCCCGGCCGTAAGTGTTATTGAGGTCCGGAAGCTCCGGCGCCAGCTCCTGGAGCAGCCCCTCCTGCACCTGCCGCGCTTGGCGGCGGAGCTGAAGGTTGGGAGCGGGGATCAGGAGCTTCGCCGGTAGCGACATCTCCACTTCCCCCACTGCATCCTGCCATCAGAACTGAACCGAGAACCATCAGACCGATAACCACTGAGAGACGTTTCAAGTTAGAAACCTCCCTCTGGCCACATGGTCTTGATGACGGGGGTTCCGTTCGTGAGAGTCCCATATTCCAACGCTCGACCTCGATAGCTGACCGCCTTGGCGGAACCATCGGTAGCCACGTAAGTGGTATGACCATCGGGAACGCCGAGGATCTTGCCGCTTAGGCCATTCTTGGCTGCTTTCCGAGCGTGTGGACAAGCCATCATGAATCCAGTGCTGTATTCCAAGTTGTATGGGTTTTCAGGCAGCCACTTCACACCATAGGTGCAAATGTTGTTGCCGACTGAGTTCGATGGGTAGCCCATCCACAAATCCCACATCGCACCTTCGGAGGCCATGATTGTTTGGGAAACGTTCTCGACTTGCGTATTCGACAAGGAAGGAACGCTCGACACGGTTGTGCCGCTACCCCACCAGGGGCAGGCAGTGGGTGCGCATCCGTTACCAAAAAGACCCGTGAATCGACACGGCTGGTTGCGGCAAACCTTCGATGCAAAAGTGCCAACTGCCGGATCAGCTTGGTAGTAACCCAAAGTTCCTGCAGTGTTTCCAACTTGGTTTGCAGCTCGCGGTACCACACCATAGTGAAGATTCTGTTGCCACGCACGGGCAGAGGCCGGCGAGGCCGGAACTGCCTGATTCTTAGGATGCTGGAGAATGCCCCAGTTCTTCATATAGGGCTGGACTTCTGTTTGCCAGGTTGCCAGTCCGAAAAGAGCTGTATATGAAGGCTCGTAGCGCTGGGCAAGCGGGAAGATGTCGTCGTAATCGGTCGAATACATGAGTATTGCCAGACCGGTTTGCTTTGTGTTACTCAGATTGGCGGAGTCCTTGGCGGCCTCCTTGGCTTGAGCAAAGACAGGGAACAATATTGCAGCAAGGATTGCGATGATCGCAATCACGACTAACAATTCAATGAGCGTAAACGCTCGATTTCGGCTATTCAAATTCAACCTCCAAACGAGGAAATAGCTGCTTCAGAGAAGCAACATACTTATCTTATCACCGAAAATGGAATCTCACAAAAATAGTTTGCAAAAGCGGGAACCAGGTGATGGCCGAAGCACGTAGTACTGGCCTTTTTAGAGAAGGTTGGATCTTAGCGACCCGAAACTTCTTCTGATCCGGTCTTGCCTTCGAAGCTTTCCCCGGCGTGTGGCATGCTGACGTCCTCGACTGCCGGTCCACGATCGCCCTTGTCGAACAGCACGTCCTCGCCACCGAGCGGATATTCTTTGCGGAGCGGATAACCGGTCCAGTCATCCGGAAGCAGAAACCTTTCTCCGACCTCCAATTCATTTCCAGCGAAATGAATGCCAAAGAGATCGGCAACTTCCTTCTCCGGGTACTCCGAACCAAGGAATACATCTTTCAAGGTCGGAATGCTTTGGCCGTCGTTGACGCCCACCTTAACGAACAGGCGGGAGTTGTGCTTTGTGGAGTACAGGTTGTAAACCACCTCAAAGCGCTCTTCCAAATCTCGTTCATGTTCCCAGGTGCTGTAGTCGACCCCGACGCACTCGACATAGTAGTCGTACTGTAGCTCTGGATCTTCTTTTAGGAACTTGACGATGTCGACGATCCTCGTCCGGTCGACGCAAATGAACGTTTCGTCCCGGAACTCCTTCACCCGAAGGACTGCATCGCCAAATTCACCCTTGAGGCGGACTGTCTCGAGGCGATCTTCGCCGATCATGGGATATGCCATTAGGCAGGAACTCCAGCGGCAGGCAACACTTCAGGCTCGATTGCTGTGTTCTCGACATCCGCAAGCTTTGCTGGCTCAAGCGACGTTGTCTCGTCCCAGTTAATCGCGCCAACTCGAATCACGTATAGATAGCCGACGATGAAAGTCAGCATGTAAAGCGCGAACGATACAAAACTTGTCACCATGAACTGGGTGTCGGCAGACTTGAACACCGTCATCCAGGGCCAAAGGAACACAACTTCAATATCGAACAAGATGAATACGATCGCGACCAAATAGAACTTGATCGGGAAGCGCTCTTTCGCATCACCGACCGGCGCCACGCCGCACTCGTAAGGCGACTCTTTATAAGGCGTGTTCTTCTTGGGGCCGAGCACCCAACTTAAAGTCACCATTGCGCCGCAAAGGGTGGCAGCGACGGCAACCAGAATCAGGATCCCGATGTATTCGGATTGCATCACTGGGATATTACCATCGGTGGGGGAAGCCGAACGGCTAAAATAGTCGCCATGCCCTTTTGCGACCACATCCAGCCACTGCTGGACTTGCGAGAACTTACGTCCGAGCAGGCGAGGTCGACAATGGGGTGGATGTTGGATGGTGAAGCTACCGAGGCTCAAATCGGGGCCCTCATCGCCGCGCTAAAAATAAAGGGGGTTACCCCCAACGAACTTGCAAGCTTCGCGACGGCCTTGCGGGAGCGGGCCAAGACCCTGGACTTGGGGCCGGATGTCGTGGACACATGTGGAACCGGCGGCGGCATTCCCAGCTTCAACCTCTCGACCGCGGCCGCATTCGTGGCGCGAGGCGCGGGGGTTCAAATCGCCAAGCACGGGAATCGAGCGGTCACAAGTAGCTGTGGAAGTGCAGATGTTTTAGAGGCACTTGGCGCCAAGCTTCAGGACGACCTTGGCAAGCTTCAAGACATTTTTGAGTCTGCAGGCATCGTATTCATGTTCGCTCCCGTCCACCATCCCGGAATGCGGCACGTCGGCAAGGCCCGACGTGAGCTGGGCTTCCGAAGTGTGTTCAATCAGCTCGGGCCGCTTGCCAACCCTGCCAATGCAAAGCGGCAGATGATCGGGGTGTTCGATCCCAGCCTTGTCGATCCGATGGCTCGCGCCTTGGCGCAGTTGGGCGTCGCAAGAGCGATCGTCGTTCATGGCGAGGACGGGCTGGACGAGGTCTCCCCGTGCACCAAAACCCAGGCAGCATTTATCATCGACGACCAGGTTCGGACCACGGTCATTGGACCGGCTGACTTTGGTATGCCAGCGGTGGATTCCAGCGCCCTCGCTCCCGGAACGACGGCGGAGGAAAACGCACTCATCCTTTTAGAAGCCATTTCGGACCTGGATTCCCCGCGGGCAAAGGCTATTTTGCCAAGCGCCGCGATGACCATTTGGCTTGCCGGAAGCCACGATGAACTCGATGTCGCAAGAGAATCTGCGGAGGAATCGATCTCCAGTGGCCGGGCCCGCGAAGCGCTGGACAAGTTCGTGGGAGCGTGCGGCTCAGCTTGAGCATCCTCGACCAGATTTTTGCGACTAAGCGACAGGAGGTCGCGACGGCCAAGCGAGAACATCCGATCGACTCTTTGCGGTCGCGGCTCAATGACATTCCCGTTTTGCCTTTTGCCGCGACTTTGGCACTGTCCGGGCACCCTGTATCCCTGATTGCAGAAGTAAAGAAGGCCAGTCCCTCGCAAGGCACAATTAGGGAAGACTTTGACCCGGTCGCTCTCGCAGCGCAATATAGAGACGCGGGCGCGGATTGCTTGAGTGTTCTGACTGACGTCGACTATTTCCAAGGTTCGCCAGGTTTTCTGACAGATGTTAAAAAGGAAATTGGTCTGCCATGCCTTCGAAAGGATTTTCTATACGATCCTTATCAGCTCTATGAAGCACGGTTTTGGGGGGCCGATGCAGTGCTACTTATCGCCGCCGCTCTCCAACGGTCGCAAATCTCAGACTTAAAACATGAAGCAGAAGACCTCGGGATGGATGCATTCTTGGAAGTGCACAACGAGAATGAGGCGGAAATGGCCTGCGACCTGAAATTCACCTTGGTCGGAGTCAATAATCGGGACCTGTCCACCTTCACTACCGATCTTGGTACTTCCGAACAGTTAATCCCGATCCTGCGACAAGGTCTGCCGGAGGCTGTGGTGGTGAGTGAAAGTGCGATCAGCTCCCATTCTGAGGTTCAGCGTGTCCAGCAATCAGGAGCTCGCTCAGTGCTGATCGGGACAACTTTCAGCGGGTCGGCGGATGTGACCTCAAAGATAAAGGAGGTTATGGCTTGGTAAGGGTTAAGGTCTGCGGTCTGACCACCGCTGAAGACGTTGCAATGGCCGTGAATGAAGGGGCGGACGCAATCGGATTTGTGTTTGAACCCACCAGTCCGCGGTATGTCGGCGACCGCCACTACAGCACGCTTATAAAGTTGGCCGGGCCTTACGTAACTACAGTTGCGGTATTTGGTCATCAAACCCGCTCCGTTCAAGATGTGAGCGCGGTACAAGCGATCATTTTTAGTCAGCAACTCGCTGGCAAACATCGGATCCAAACAATTCGCCTCAGAGATGGACAGTTACCTGAAAGTCTCCAAATGGAAGCAGATGTGAGCGCCGTACACTTCGATGCTTACTCGGATTCCGATTTCGGGGGCACTGGCCAAAAGGTTGATTGGGACTTGGCCGCTGAACTTAAACGTCGTCTGGATGAACAAGGACTTCCGGTGATCCTGGCAGGCGGTCTTACGCCAGGGAACGTTGCCGAGGCGATCGCCAAAGTAAAACCTTATGCGGTGGATGTCAGTAGCGGTGTCGAACTTTCTCCGGGGAAAAAGGACGTCTATAAGGTGAGAGACTTTATCGCGGCTGCCAAGTCCGCATTGCTTTAAAAAAGTGCGGGAACGCTGAAAGGAGAGCAAAGCACGTTCCCGCTAGGCTTCTACCAACGTCGTACCCTTCACTTAAAGTTCACTCGACTACGAGAGCACTGACTTGTTGGTTGAATGATGTTATACGACCTTTTTTCCAAGATCGCTACCTTTTCAACAAACATTTTTGGAAATTCTTACACGGTTAAGTAGGCTGATTTTCAAAATGCAGGAACCATCGGCACAACTCCTGCTGTTCCAACTGACGGTTCGCAATCATTCGTTTGGGGGAGTTCCATACCCCGTAGGTATACTTGCGTCCGACTCACCCAGGGAGGTGCGCAGCCCTTGGCCGCCGCCATTGAAACACGACAACTCACAAAGACGTACAAATCTCGCCAACTAGGAAAAATCAACGTCGTCGACCACCTAGATCTCGAAGTGGAAGAGGGCGAAATTTTTGGCTTCTTGGGTCCGAACGGAGCCGGCAAGACCACGACGATCAAGATGCTTTTGGGCATCATCTACCCGACTTCCGGAGAAGGCTATGTCCTCGGCAAGGAGATCGGGGACATGGATGTTCACCGCATCATTTCCTATCTTCCCGAGCGCCCCTACTACTACGAGCACATGACAGGCATGGAGATCCTCAAGTTCTACGGATCTCTGTTCGGTATTAACGACCGGGCCAAGTTCCAGGGGCTCCTGGAGAAGGTGAACCTTGCCGCTGATGCGTCCAAAACGATCTCGCAATATTCGAAGGGCATGCAGCAGCGTATCGGACTTGCTCAAAGCTTGCTGAACGATCCCAAGTTGCTTTTCTTGGACGAGCCGACCGGTGGCCTCGACCCGATTGCACACACCGAAATTCGAGACCTTATCCTTCAGTTCCGCGACGAGGGACGAACGGTGTTCATCTCTAGCCACGAGCTTAGCGAGGTCGAGCGCATCTGCGATCGCGTCGCAATCATTAATAAGGGTGTGATCGAGCGCCAGGGAAGGTTGGACGACCTCCTGCACGGCGGTCGAATTGAAATTATCGTTGATGGTGTCGACCAGGCGTTTGCCGACAAGTCACGGGCTGCTGAGACAACCGTGTCGTTCCACAATGGTCGGTTGATCGTGGACATGCCCGAGGAAGGAGACGTCAACGGCTTGATCGATGGCGCCCGATCGGCGAAAGGCAAGGTCATCAGCATCATCCCCCGCCGCCGCCGGCTTGAGGACCTCTTTATCGAAACGGTCAGCTCACCCCGAGGACGCCAGGAGGTTGCCAAGTAATGGGAGCAATCCTTTCTATTGCAT
>JAFAFM010000289.1 GCA_023423495.1 Armatimonadota bacterium | reverse complement strand
ATGTGGAACTTCAGATCGAAGACGACTCTGACACACAGCACGAGACGGCGGAAAAGAACGAGCGGGAAGAATTATTTGAGAGGGCGGTATCGCGCCTGCCTGAATATCAACGGGCGATGATCGTAATGTATCACGGCGAAATGATGGCTTACGAAGAGATTGCGGCGGCATTGGACCTACCGCTGGGTACGGTCAAAAGCAGGCTGAACAGGGCGAGATTGACGCTCAGAGAAATGCTGCAAAAAGATGCGGAACTTTTCCAAGCCTAGCCAAGTCACACTTCCTAGATTCAATGTAGCGCCTGAAGGGAGAGAAGGCAGTCGGAATTGATTTTGATGTTTGCCCCACAGGGGGTGTGAAGGATGACTAACGAAAAAGCAAGAGAGTATTTTTCCGCATACTCAGAAGGCACGCTAGATGCCGGGTTAGCCCAATCATTTGAGGCGAAGCTCAAAGCGGATTCAAAGCTGCGTGCTGAATACGAGCAGTTCGAAGACACTCTGAAAGAACTCGAAGCGCTGCGCTACGAGGAGATCGAAGTGCCCTTCGACCTGAACGAGCGCATTAGTGCGGCGGTCGACAAGAGCATTTATGACCGAAAGCAAACTGCCCAACCGAGCTGGATTGGGTGGTTGCGTAATTTGGCTTTTGCTGGTCTTGCCGCCGCCGCCGTTTACGGCGCCTATGTAAGCATAAACATGGGCAAGTCAAACGGTCCGGTAATCAGTCCGGTGGTGCCGGGCACAAACCAGAAGTCCAATCGATCCATCGGGCAGGTGGAATTCCGCAAGATAAATTCCGGAATTCACATGCAGTATCAACCTTCGAGCAAGCAAACCGTGACCATTCGCGGTGGCTCGGAGGGTGAGAAAACCGTTGAGGTCGATGAGAGTGGCTGGCTGAACGAGTTAAAGAACGAACAGCCAGACTCAGCTCTATTCGTTGTGGAGATCAAGGGCGAAACCCCACCGATGGTGGTGATCGTTCCCGGTACCGTTCGAAAGGACTCGGCAACCGGAATGGGTTCGCTGGTTGAAATGGCGCAAGCCCTGGCTGATCGGTTTGGTGTTCCAGTTGTGCTTCGAACGGAACGCTCGAAATCTGAACTATCGTGGACCTTCAAGTCCGACGATGCTCACGTTGCAGTGGAGGAAGCTCTTCTCGGCCATAACTTCATGACCGATATGCGAGAAGGGATCTTATTTATTGGCGACAATTAAACGCGCGTTTCTCGCGCGGCTTGGGCTCGTAATCATTTCGATTGCGAGCCTATTTTTTTGATCCGTGAGCATGCTTTGTCGAGCTTCCACCCGTTGGTTGGGGATGATTGTCTGGTCTAACCGGTAAGCGCCCTGATGAATAAATTTGGTCTTGGCTTGGGCTGGCTGCTCGAAGAACGATGGTTCTGGAACAAGCTTTGATGCGGCCTCCAAGGCCAGGTTGACATCCTCATACTCGCGATACTGAGCAATGATGACTTGCTTGGCTTTGGAAGCCATGCGTGCGTATTCTCGCGTACTGCCCTTCATTCTCTCCATGCAGGCGCGAAGTCTCTCTTGTGAATCAGGTGAAACTTTAGGATAAATTTCGCTGATCATCTGCAGGATGTAGCCTTGGGTGAGACTGGTCCGATAGAGAACCATGAAATTTGAGTACTTCAGGGTGTTCAGGGAATCGGATGCAAGTTGAAGGTCGATGCTGGCATTTTCCAGGTCATGGTTTTCGATCTTCGTCGCCGCGTATTCCATGAGCCGGCGAGCGGGCGCCTGCCCCAAGTCGATCAGCTTGCCTTTGATGCCGAGCGGCATAAACTCGTCCACATTGCGCGGAGTTAGGGGCTTAAGAGAGCCTGAGGTTCGACCGTCAATCATTGCTTGGGCAACCTCTCGAGCCCGACCTTCAGTAGCCGCCTTCCGATAATACATATCCTCGAGCTCAGGCATCATCGCAATGTAAGCGCTGATGCGTTTGTGATCTTCGGGGGTTTCTGGCCAATCGTAGGGGTCGACGTAAGTGCGGGCATGGACACCAATTGCTGCCATCAGCAACACGGGACCCACCGCCATGGCAGAGTAAAGAAGCTTCCGTGCCTCCATCGTATTGCAATGATCGGCATCGAATTCAATGGGCTCAGGGACGTTGTGCCAAATACCGGCTAGTGGAATTGCCAGTTTTGTCCGGATGGGGGTGCGCCGGCCCGGCTTCTAAGCTCGGAACGTACGCCTCGCCGAGAAAGTCCTTGGGTATATCTGCCTAAGTTTTTATAAATGAATCGGAGTTAGAGATTAAACATCTTAAGATAAATGTACCGGAGAGGTGAATAAAAGAAAACATAGATGAAAATTGAGCCGGTCCCCTGCTGTGAGGGCCAACTCATCCAGCGAGCAAAAAGAGGCGAGTCGGGCGCCTTTGAGCTCATAGCAAAAATGTACCGACCAATGCTGAGTCAAATCGCGGCGAGGATTCTGAGGAATTCGGAAGATGCGAACGACGCGGTCCAGGAAACTCTGGTCAAAGCATTCCGAGCGATCCGAAACTTTGATCCCAACCGCCCGTTGAAGCCGTGGCTTTGCCGAATCTGCTCCAACGTTTGTATCGACATGGTTCGGAATCGGAAAGCAGAAGTGGATTCACTCGACCAGCATGAGTACATGCTTACGAGCGACGAATGCCCTTCTGCCGAAGCAGAAGACTCGATTGCGAGAGAGAGGGTGCTCGATGCGATCGACAATCTTCCGGCGAAGTACAGGAAGATCATCTTCTTGCGACACTTCAGGCACATGGACGTAAACGAGATCGCTCTGGAGCTTAAGGCTCCGGAAGGAACGATCAAGAGCTGGCTCTTCCGGGCAAGGGGCTTGCTCAAGCGAGATTTGCAACTTGCTGGAATCTAGGTGAACGTGGGCCGGCGATAACGCCGGCCCTCATTTTGCGAATCCACTAAGTTCCGTTACGCCCACCTTTCTCGAACCGGAAGCCTCCGAATAGGCTTTTGTCAACTCCGCGCCGAAAAACAGGATTTGAGCCGAGTAATACACCCAGAGAAGAATCACCAATACGGATCCGGCGGCTCCATAGCTGGTCGCAATCGCCGACTGACCAATGTAGAGCCCGATAAGGACTTTGCCGATGGTGAACAGAAGCGCGGTGAATATTGCGCCGAGCCAGCAGTCGCGCCAGGAGATTTTGGTGTCGGGCAAGTACTTGAAGAGGGCGGCGAACATGACGGTCAAAACGGCCAGGCTCACCAAGAAGTCGAAGATGTGAAGCACGATACTGCGGGCTTCTTCAGCGGCGCCGAATTGGCCAGTTACAGCATTGATCCCGGCGCTAATGAGTAGGGAGACGAGCAGTAGGAAGCAAGTCCCCATCACCATGGTAACGGAAAGGAATCTATCCTTGAGGAGCTTCAGAAAGCCGCCTTGCTTCGGACGGTCGATTTCCCAGATTTTATTCATGGCCGACTGAAGTTGGCCAAATACTCCAGAAGCGCCGAGTAGCAGGGCGAAAACTCCAATGATGGCGGTGATGACGCCCCCTCGCTTGGCGCTTGCGCCCTGGATCATGGCCTCCACTCCCTCGGCGGCGTTGGCTCCGATAAGGCCTTTGATCTGCCCGGAGATTTGATCTCGGGCGGCTTCTTCGCCAAAGACCAGCCCGGCGATGGAGAGGGCAATAAGGAGGAGGGGCGCCAAAGAAAATACGGTGTAGTAGGCCAAGGCCGCCCCGAGAACTGCCGAGTCCCCGCTCTTCCACTCCTGAAAAGCCTTCTTTAGTAAACCGAGAACATCGCCTGTCTTCATGTAACCAATACGATTCAACGACGGACCCCACCGGGATGGCGACGATGGGCTCAGGATCGGACAAGGAGTTTCGGTATCCTTGATCCGTGCCCCCCACTCCGGAAGCAGTTCTCGATGCGTTGCGTCAGGTTGAAGATCCCG
>JAFAFM010000268.1 GCA_023423495.1 Armatimonadota bacterium | reverse complement strand
GGCTCCGGTTGGCTCTTGGAGCCGTCTTACCAGCTATTGCTTCGGTTACCGCCGTTTCCGCCGCCGTTCGATTTCGGCTGCGCTTCGCTCACCGTCAGGGCGCGGCCCTGCAGTTCCTTTTGGTTCTGATCAGCAATTGCCATGCTCAGCTGATCCGCATCGATGTCCACGAATCCAAAACCTCGACCCTCGATGATGCGGGCTCGTGAGGAATTGTATTGGGAGAAGTGACCTTGGAGGTCGCCTTCGGTCACCGAATAGGGAAGGTTGCCGACGTAAAGTGTTTTTGTAGCCATTTGGTATGGCCTCCTTGTATTAAATTGTTCCGGTTCAAAAGGACAGGGAAGTCAAACAAGAACCAGCACGGAGGAGGACCAAGAAAGAAAACTCTGGGGCTAATGGAGCGTAACAACTTAATATACTCCATCCCGATCTTCCGCGTTCACTGAAACCAATTACCGGGAAATGGAGTCAGGAATAGTAGAAATTCCCGCTCTTCATTGAAGGTTCCACTCGTGGTCTACGGAAATTTCCGGAACATCACGTGAATCAAGAACAAACAGACGCTCATGGCGTCCCACTCATCCAATTTTTCCTCGCCAACACCCTTCAGTTAGGTGCCATCGTTGGCCTATTCGCCCTTGTGGCGCCCTCCTACTTTCAGCAAGAGATCAGCCAGCCCGGGATGATCTTGCTCTGGACTTTTTTGCTCGGGGTGCCGCTGAGCCTGTTCGAGTACTTTTACCATCGCTACCTTCTGCACTCGGCCATTCTTCCGTTTATGGCCGCCATGCACCGCGCTCACAGCACACACCATGGCCTAACTTACGTAAAGGCGCCGGTCAATCCAAAGGAGCCGGAGAAGCTTGTCCCCGTCCGTAGCGAATACCCCATCGAGGAGCCTCATCAAGAGGAGTCCATGATGTTTCCCCTTTATTCGCTACCGATTTTTATCGCGGTATTCATTCTCATCCTGGGTCTGCCTTTGAAGTGGATGTTGCCTAGTCAACCGATCATCCTGGCGCTGTTCTCCGCGGTGACGCTTCATCTGGTGGCATACGAACTGTGGCACGCAGTACTCCATCTGCCGTTTGAGAAATTCTGGAAGCCCGTCCTTACCAATCGCTGGACCAGGGGAGTGGCAAAGCACATGTACGGCTTTCACCTCATGCACCACTGGCGACCGACCTCCAATTTGGCGATCGTAGGTTTTTGGGGATTTGCGATCTGGGATCACCTCTTCCGCACCCACCGAAGACCAGAACGCATCCCGCTGGATGGTTCCGAGGTTAACTATCAAGATGCCGCTCTGACAAAACCCCTCTGGCCAGTCGCTCTGTTCGACCGGTGGCAATCGGGTCTTTACCGCGCTTCCCGATCCATCGAGCGTTACTTGGCTCGCGTATTCTTGAGGCGCACCTAGGAGTTTCTTAAAATGCCCAATACCTACTTGGTTCTCGTCGGATATGCGAATGGCGACGTTCATTCCATGCAAGTCATGAAAGATCAGCAGGCTAGCCAAATGGCATCCGAAGAGGCGAAACAAATCGGGCAGCTCACCAATGCTGGATTTTGTACCGTGGCGGCGTCCGCCTGGATGAACAATGAGCAGGAGAAGGCCGGTTTCATGTATGCCGCCGGATGGAATGAGAACGAGGCGGAGGTCTTAGTGCACGGCGGCATGAAGATCGAGGGCTCGAGCGAGCTTTACAACGCGCTAAAGGATCTTGACTCCCTTACCGCCATCGTCCTGCTCGATCTCTGTCGGCACGCTAACTAATTCCCGGTATGTTGGTTGGGGGCATTAGCCAAAGCTGGGATTTGGACTGAAAAGATGCATCCCACCCCGGGAAGGTCTGTCACCGATAACGTCCCGTCGTTTAACTCAACCGCACGCCGGGCGATGGATAGGCCCAGGCCGATTCCGGTCCGGTTCTTACTCTCTTGCACGAAGGGTTCGAAGAGCTTGTCGATTTTGTCGGCGGGCAATCCTCCACACTGGTCCTCCACTTCGATCACAGCCTTGCCGTCGGTTCCAAATGCGCGCACCATCACCCTTCCCCCGATACGAGTGAATTTGATGCCATTTTGAACAAGGTTCGCAACGGCGGAGGCCATCAGGTGTCGATCCGCGTGGATATATAAGTTGGGATCGCAATCCACCTGGATGGTAATCGACTTCATGTTCGCTTCGGGCACCGCCGAGCTTTCAACTTCGCTCAGTAGGGTGAAAAGCCGGAGAGTGTCTTTCTCTACGATCCGCTCGGCTCCCATCCGGACCTCGGCCACGGCTTGGTCGATGATGTGCTTCATGTTCTGATGCGCGTTGGTGAGGACCTTGCTGGTTGCGCCGTCTGTACCTACTCCGCCACTTCTAATGAGCTCGTGAGCCATCATTGCGCTTGAGAGATAGTTCCGCAGCTCGTGCGCGAGAAATCTGAGTCGAAGCGTTTCCTCTCGTAATGCGCTCTCCATGCTTAGCGTCTGGAATTCGCTGACAGCCTGCGCAATCGCCACGTCCAAACAGAGATTAAGCTGACTAAACTCGGTTGAGGTGATCGGCTCCTGATTTTCATGCGCAAATTCAGTAATCCCCTGACACATGCAGCCGTAACCATGCACCAACTGCGAAACGGTGTACCCCAGTCGATGCGACTCCTGCGCATGCTGCCGGCTGGCGCTCGCGGTGACGGTATCGGAGACGAACCGGGTCCGCGCCGCCGGAGAATCGTCTTCAAGCGAGATCCGCAAGACCTCCACCAACTCACTGTAAAGCACAGGTAAGCCACGATTCAGTTGGTAGCTGGAAGGCAGGGGCCCCATCACCTCAGACACCTTCTCGCGGCACTTCGCAAGGACTTGTTCGCGCCGTTCGGTCAGCATGGTGTACAGGCTCATGGGTTAGGTCAGTGTAGTGCAGTTTGATTCTCTGTATGCGGGAATGGACAGGAATCTATCGTGGCGCTTCACTAACAAACGAGTTGGCCAACCTTCGCTCCCGAATGGCTTCTCGCATGGCTTTTACTTCAACCGGTTGATTGTCGAGAGGCTCCATTTCGCTGGCGTCGTGGTTGTGAGTAAGGCTCGTTACTTCTCCATTTACTCTGGTGAATGCAACGAAACCCGAATCTGTTTGTCGGACGCGGACGGTTATCTCGTTGACTGTGTGGCAG
>JAFAFM010000165.1 GCA_023423495.1 Armatimonadota bacterium | reverse complement strand
GTGGATGAGAATGCCGTTGTAATGGTGTATTTTAGTGGTGTCGGCGTCAATCTCAATGGCAAGGACTACCTCACTGGAATTGATTCAGAGAGTCTGATGGATGCCGGCACCATGGCCTCCAAGGCAGAAGTTTTGAACTACTTCCTGAGCAAGGGTTCCCGCGTATTTGCGTTCTTCCAGACGCACCGGCCAATCACCAATGGCCGCTACTTCGGTCAAGAGGTGCCGATGCTTGGCCGGTTGTCTCAAATGCAAGCTTGCATTCCTGGAGAGACCGCATTTGGCTTCATAGAGAATGGAAAGACAGTCGGCTTGTTCACCCACTCCATGACCCGAGTCTTTGCCCAGCAGCGATCGAACCAACTTCCGATCCTTGAATATGGTTGGCAGGTATTCAACAAGATGCGACGTGGTGATACGGGCTCGGTTGGCGGGTCCAGCCGTCAGGCTTGCACGTTGCCGGTTTTGACCAACTTGGCTTCCGACGCGCGGTTTTAGAACAATCTCTGCTCAGCTATGACAAGGCCATCCAATGTGAGAGTCTTGTCATAGACCTGAATGTACTCGCATAGCTTTGTAAAGGCGCTACCGAGTCCTCCAGTGGCGATAACCAGCGCTTCTGTTCCCAGCTCTCCGCGAATTTTGGACACAAGCGCATCAATCGCACCGGCATAGCCAAGCATCATGCCCGCCTGTAGCGAGTGCACGGTAGATTTGCCAATCGCACTCTTAGGGGCTTCAAGTTCGAACCGTGGAAGGCGAGAAGTTCTACCGACCAATGCAGAGCTAGCAACCTCGACGCCGGGCAGGATTGCTCCGCCAATGTAGGTTCCATGCTCGTCGACGACGTCAAAAGTGGTTGCCGTGCCGAAGTCGACAACAATGAAGGGCGGTTTGTGCTTTGCCAATGCGCCGAGAGCATTTGCGATTCGATCTGGCCCAACAGCGGAGACGGGCTCGTAATCCACATTCAGGCCGACCTGGTCGCCACGCTCTAAGAATGCCAATGGCGCCTTGAGCCACTTCTCGGCCAAGTGCGACACACTTCGATGAATTGCGGGCACGACGGTGGCGCATACCACTCGATCCACCTTGAATTCGATGTTTGTTTGTGCGCACAGACCACCGAGCCAAACTGCCAACTCGTCTTCTGTCTCAGCTCCATCGGTGTTTCTGCGCCAAGTCGCGAGCCACTTGGACCCATCCCAGAGGCCGTACACGGTCTGCGTGTTTCCCGCGTCAATCGCCAAGAGCATGGGTTAAATCCACCTTCGAATATACTTTTCCGCCCGCGTGCTGCTCCAGTGCCGTAAGCAAGTCAGCAGCTACGGCATCGCGAAGCTCATAGGTCTCCGCTTCCACCATTAGGCGAATCATGGGCTGGGTTCCGCTGGCTCGCAAGTTGACTCTTCCCTTGCCCGCTACGGTTTTCTCAGCATTTTGGAGAGCGTCTTGCACCGCCGGTGCTTGGTTCCACGTTGCCCGGTCCGAAACTTCAACGTTGATGAGAACTTGTGGCCAGGGTTCGTAGGCGGAAACAAAGTCAGAAGATCGCGCGCCAGATTGCTTTAAGACTCGGAGGACCTCCAGCATGGTGACCAGACCATCTCCAGTCGGCTGCCGGTCCGGGAAAATGATATGTCCGCTTTGCTCGCCCCCGATCTTCGCCCCTGTTTCGGCAATCTTCTGCGCCACATATTTATCGCCGACCGGCGTTCGCTCAAGATTGATGTGGTTGGACGCCATGTAGGCTTCGAATCCTCCGTTGCTCATCACCGTGCCAACAACCACCCTGGGTTCGACTCGGTGGTGCTGCGCCCATAAGCCGATCGTACGATCGCCATTGATGAGCCGACCTTGGTCATCGCTGAAGACGCAACGATCGGCGTCTCCATCAAACGCCATCCCGATCTCGGCGCCAGACTCGGTTGTGAACGATTGAATGACTTCAGGCTTCGTTGCTCCACCGTGCGCGTTGATGTTCATTCCGTCCGGTGAAACCCCGGTCAAGCTCACTTGGGCGCCAAGACGCGCCAGAATTGCCGGACCAAGCTCGTAGGCGGCGCCATTGGCTGCATCGAGGGCGACGCGCATTCCGTCGAGCCGCTCGGGAATGATGTCTTCTAAAAACTCCAGGTAGGCCTCTATGCTGGCTCGTGAGGATTCAAGCCATCCCACACCCGCGCCCGTGGGCCGTTGAACAGGGGCATCGAAATAAGACTCGATTTCAAGTTCAGTGGCGTCTGGAAGCTTTCGGCCATCGTGACCGATCAGCTTGATCCCGTTGTCTGGCGCGGGATTATGCGAGGCGGAGATCACAACTCCCAGGCCGAATTCGCCGGTGCGAGTGCCATAAACAACCGTCGGGGTCGGCACAATCCCCTGCACCGTCACATCGATGCCGACTGAGCAGAAGCCAGCAGCGATGGCCGCGCCTAACAGGGGTCCGCTGCGTCTGGTATCCCTTCCGATGAGGACCGCTTTGGGTTCAGAGGACTTCGCGAGCCAAGTTCCAGCGGCTTGTCCGAGCTGGAAAGCCAACTCGGGCGTCAGCTTGTCATTTGCGACTCCTCGGATGCCGTCCGTCCCGAAGTGCTTGCGGCTCACGACTTTTTGCTGACCCGAACCTTTGCCGGGCGGATAATCCGGTCGGCTAGCTAGTAGCCAGCCTCGACCTCAAAGACAATCGTTCCGTCCACCGAATCGGGCGTCTCTACGGTGGCGATCGCATCGTGAAGATCCGGATCGAAGGGCTGGCCAACGGAGGGAATCTTGGTTACCTTGTTTGCTTCGAGTGTGGCGCGGAACTGGCGCTCGATCGCGCGGATTCCCTCTGCGACCACCGAGACGTCCTTAGCCGATTCCATTGAAGCCAAGCCGCGTTCAAAGCTGTCCAGCACGGGAAGAAGATCACGAATCAGATTCTCGTTTGCCAATTCCTGAATAGCGCGCTTCTCATCTGCGGTCCGTTTTCGGAAGTTTTGGAAGTCCGCCATCGTGCGCATCAACTGGTCCTTAAGCTGATCTCGCTCGGTACTAGCCCTTTCTACTTGCTCGTACAGCTCGGCCAAATCTCGATCGACTTCTTGGGCGCCTTCTGCTTCATCACTCAATGTTTCGTCGGTGAGTTGGTTGTTTGGATCGGTCATAGCTGACTTGAGTTTACCGACCCGCGTTCGAATCAAAGAAGCGAAAGGCCGTTGGGATCGAGTCGGCAACCACCATCCAATGCTCGCAGGGGTCAAAAACGGTCGAAAGACTTCCCTTCCGTCCGTTCAAATCCTGAATCCATTTTTTGGAACTGTTCACCAAAGCATCCTGCTTGCCAACCGACGCATAGACGGGGATACCATCGACCCCATCCGGAAGAGTGTCGAGATTCGGAGCGAACACCGCGATTGCGTTCGGCTTTGGCCGGACGTTCCCGGTTTGGAGCGCGTATCCTCCCCCGAGACCATGTCCCATCACGAATAGCCTGTCGACGCGCTGCTTGCGTCGCTGTTGAATCCAACCCAGGATGTCCCCTACTGCGCCCTCAGAACTTCGGGGCGAGACAAATGCCCAACCTCTTTTCACGGATTCCGTGACCGCGCGGCCAGAGCCATACGCCTCAAAGAATGAGTTCTCGGTCGATCCGGGTCCGGGCAGTCCTATCACGACGGTTAGAGGACCCCGTGATTGTCGCGGAAACATGGCCCGAAAGTAGGTCCCACCGTGCTCTGCAAGCGGAATTGAATCCGCACGCTCGGGACGCAGACGCTCCTCATCGAACAGCTCAGCGGTGAAGAGATATTGAATAAGAGGAAC
>JAFAFM010000118.1 GCA_023423495.1 Armatimonadota bacterium | reverse complement strand
AACGGCGCCACCTGCTCCACAAGAGTTGGGCCGGCCTCTAAGGTCAGTAGCACGATCGGCATTGCGCTTTTGAGGTCGTTCCGGACAAATTCGATGACTTCGACGCCGTCGGCTCGGGGCATGATGTAGTCCAATACCGCCACATCGAAGGTGTCTTTCGCCAGGGCATCTTTTGCCTGCTGGCCATCGAAGGCGGTGACGACATCGTAACCGTGGTGTTCCAAATTCACTTGAACCAACCGGGCGATGTGAGGATCGTCGTCGCACACAAGAGCTCGCTTCATAGAATCCATTGTATGGCAAAGCACCACGCCTCATTCAACAAACATTAAAATGCGTGGGCCGGAATGCTCCGGCCCACGCTGAATAGCGGTGACGGCTCTTAGTAACGGGTGTTACTGGTGCCGAACTCCCTGATAACCCAGTTTCGCCCTTCGATCTCCAGCTTGAAGTAGTGGTGGACCGACGTGCGGCGTCCCCACGGATCTTCAAACTCGTGGACGGCGAACACGGAAGCGGCGTCACGTCGGTATTGAACATCGAGAATGCGATAATCGATCGTTCTCGTGTTCTCCGCCGCGTCCAGCAACGTGTCGTAGAAGTCCTCGGGTCGGAGGTTGTAGGCGAAGCGGCCGTCCGTAATAATTCCGATCTGACCGTATCGCGGCACCAATCGGTTAATGGCTCGGCGGTCCACATTCTCGAACATCATTTCGATGTCCTCGACCACATAATCGAGTTCGTTGTAGTCTCGATTCCAGTAGCCTCTACTCGGCTGGTTGTACTGATATCGCACCCCGTAGAACGGAGCCCAAATGTAACTTGTCGGGAAGTAACACCGAGAAACGTTGAAGTACGGTGGCAGGTGCGGATAGTAGTAGAACGGCGAGAAAGCGAAGTCGCGCTGATAGGGGTCGAACACGTAGTGCGGATAGTAGAAGTAGTCATCGCACCAGCGGGAATCGTAGTGCGTATAACCAAATCGGATCCGGGTGTTCCCGATTCGGATCTCATCCGAACGTCGGACCATGTTGCCCAATGAGCCGCGTCGAATATCGACGGGCGCACGATCAATATTGATCGGGCCGCCAGAGCGACCTTCTCGTCGGTCATTGGTATTGGATCCGTACTTCACCGTCCCGCTGCGAGAGCCGGACTTCTTTTGAAGTAGGCTGTCGGGCTGTTTCTGGTTGGCATTGGGATTGTAAATAATCGAACCGTTGTCTCGACGACCGGAGCCGCCTCGATTGGGAATTCCTCGGTCTTGGTCACCGCGGTTCGGCAAGACGCCACCAGAATTACCGCTTTGGTTGTTGCCTCCACCGCGATTTAGCGGATCGGTGTTTCGGCCGGGAGGATCATTCCGAGTGGGAGGGTTATTCCGTGAGGGCGGATCGTTACGTCCTGGAGGCGGCGTATTGCGGGCCGGTGGATCGTTTCGAGTTGGCGGATCGTTCCTTCCGGGAGGAGGAGTATTCCGTGCCGGTGGATCATTACGTCCGGGAGGCGGCATCCGCCCTGGCGGATCGTTTCGCCCGGGAGGCGGCGTGTTTCGCGCCGGAGGATCGTTACGCGTCGGAGGGTTGTTCCGACCTGGCGGATCGTTGCGCCCGGGAGGCGGCGTGTTTCGCGCTGGCGGATCGTTCCTAGTCGGCGGGTTCTGCCTTGTAGGAGGTTCTCGGCGCTGTTGACCACCGCTTGAACCACCAGAGGAGCCTCCGCCGCCCTTTTTGCCGCGGCCAAGCTGATCTTGTCCAAATGAAGCGGTCATTGCCAAACCAAAGCAAGCGGCAAAGGCCAGCAAAGGAAAAAGCTTTTTACGGTGATTCATGGTCTTATGATACGACGTACGACTGGGCCCACAGTTTCGTGGCCGCACTATGAATTGTTTAAGTTAAAAAGCCAAGATAAATCAGATGAGTAAACGCCGCATCGCTTTGATCCCGGGAGATGGCATTGGCCCCGAAATCACCGCTGCTGTCATTCGCATTTTGGAACGCACCGGATTTGAAGCTGATTGGGTTCATCTCGATGGCGGGCTGAGTGCGGTGGAAAAGGGCAATGTGGCTATGCCTCCCGAGACGATCGAGGCGATACGCGAGATCGGCGTTGCGCTGAAGGGGCCCACGACAACCCCGATCGGCGGCGGGCACGTCAGTGCCAATGTGGCTCTGCGCAAGGCATTGGACTTGTACGCAAACGTGCGACCAGCCAAAACTCTGCCGGGGTTAAAGGGCCACTTCGCCGACACCCGGATCGATGTGATCATCGTCCGGGAGAACACGGAAGATCTTTATGCCGGAATCGAGTTCATGCCTCATCCCGACATGGCGCAGGCGATCAAGGTGATCACTCGGCCAGGTTGTCAACGGCTTTGCGATTTTGCTTTCGACATGGCCGTTAAGCAGGGGCGAAAACGGGTCACCGCCATTCATAAGGCCAACATCATGAAACTCGCGGATGGCTTGTTTCTGGAGGAGTTCTACAAGTCGGCCGAAAAGTTTCCGCAGATCAAGGCCGACGATATCATTGTCGACAACTGCTGCATGCAGTTGGTAACCAAGCCGGAACAGTTTGATGTGCTTGTTACAGAAAACCTGTACGGCGATATCGTCAGCGATTTGTGCGCCGGCCTGGTCGGCGGCTTGGGCTTGGCGCCGGGTGCGAACATTGGTGAGAAATGCGCCGTCTTCGAGGCGGTCCACGGTTCTGCGCCTGATATCGCCGGCAAGGGAATCGCCAACCCAACCGCCCTCCTTTTTAGCGCGCTCATGATGCTTCGGCATTTGGGCGAGAATGACCGAGCAACCGCGATTGGTCGGGCGGTGCTCAAGGTCTTTGTGGAAGGCAAGCACCTAACTGGTGATTTGGGTGGATCCGCAACTACCGAGGAGTACACGAACGCGGTCATCCAGTTCCTGGCCGCATGAAGATTCTTGTCGTCGGTGGCTCCGGGATGCTTGGGTCGGATGTCGTCGCTGAGCTAGCAACACGGGGGCACGAGGTGATTGCACCCAGTTCTAGCAATCTCGACATTACCAATCCCGAATCCGTCGCAGCGGCGACATCATACAAGGCAGATTGGTGCATCAACTGCGCAGCGTATACGGCAGTCGATGCCGCCGAATCACATGAGCAGGAAGCGGCCGAGCTCAATGCATTGGGTCCGGGCTATCTCGCCCGAGCGATGGCGATGAGCGGCACGAAGTTCCTCCACATCTCAACCGATTTCGTGTTCGACGGCATTAAGGAAGGCGCCTATGAGGAAACCGATGCGCCCAACCCCAAGAGCGTGTACGGGAGGACGAAGTTGGCGGGGGAAGAGGCAGTCCAATCGGCACACCCAAACACTGTCATCTTTCGGACAGCTTGGCTGTATGGCCCGAACGGAAAAAGCTTTCCGAAGACCGTGATTGGGGCTTGGATGGCCGGCAAAAGCCTCCGGGTGATCGACGATCAGCTGGGCTGTCCGACTTATACAAAAGATCTCGCCAAATCAATTTGCGACTCCGTCGAGGCGAACATCTTCCCCGGCATCTATCATGCGACTGGCCCGGACGCTATGACGTGGCACGGGTTCGCCACGATGGCGGTCCAGGCGTTCAAGGACGTTCACGCCTTACCGTCAAGCGTGGAAATCGAGCCGATCGCCACTGCCGACTGGCCGACTCCCGCCCAGCGTCCGGCCAACAGTGTGCTTAGCAATGAGAAACTGAGGCAGGCGGGAATAGCCCCGATGCGTCCGGCAAGCGAGGCTTTGCTGGATTTTGTTTCAAATCTGTCCTTTGACGAGGTTTAGCCCCCGGCAAAGTAGCGCCCGGGTACCCTGGTAGGGTGGGAGCAGAGGCTTTGGGCAGAACAAATCGGTCCTTTCCAAGGACTTGGCTCAGGTTGATTGCTGGCCACCCGCCTCTCGCACTTTCGGGAAATGAAGTCGTCAAGGCGGCGCTTGAGCGCCAAACCGTGATCGATTTTTCTGCAGCACCTGCATTCTGGGGCTCCTTTGTTCGAGGGTCAGAAGACGCCATTCTCATGGCTCGAGGTGGGTTGGACATCGCAAACGCGCCCGACGAAAAAGGAGCATTCGATCTTATCCAAGCCCACCTCATCGAATCCCTGTCGGCAATCGGGCGAGAGAGACTGGACTTCTACTTTTTGCAGGTTCGGGCGCCACTAGAAGAGTTCCAAATCTCGGGCGCGCTCGAAGCTTTGGAAGGTGCGCGTCAAGAAAAACATGTGCAGTACTTGGGACTGGCG
>JAFAFM010000081.1 GCA_023423495.1 Armatimonadota bacterium | reverse complement strand
GATTAAAGACCTTGAGAACCTGCAGACTCAGGGCGTGGATGCGGTTGTCGTTCTGGCAACCGAGAGCGCTCCGATTACCCCGATCGCCAAGAAGCTGCATGACGCGGGAATCCTGATCGTCAATGTGGACCGAGGCTTCACCGAGCCAGTTGCTGATGTTTTCATCGAGGGCGACAACAAGGCATTTGGGCGGAAGTCGGCGGAGTTCATGGCTCAGCGACTGAATGGTCAGGGCAAGATCGTCATCTTGGAAGGTATTCCGAGCACGGTCAATACCGACCGCGTGGAGGCAGCCAAGGCGGTATTCAAGCAGCATCCTGGAATCCAGATCGTCGCACAAGACAGCGGCATGTGGAATCGGGAGAAGGCTGAGAAGGTGATGCAAAACATCCTCGTCTCCAACCCGCAGATCGATGCGATTTGGGCTTCGGACGACGATATGGCATTGGGCGTAGAGAATGCGCTCAAGTCGGCTGGTCGAGACAAGAATGTCTGGATTTTGGGTGGAGCCGGCATGAAGGATATCGTGAAGCGAGTGATGGACGGCGACCCGCTCTATCCGGCGAATATCACGTATCCGCCCAGCATGATCGCGGTGGGGATTCAAACTGCGGCGGGAATGCTTCGAGCAGGCAAAGAAAACGCAAAGAAGTACATGCCTCGGCACTTGGTTTTGGATGTGGAATTGATCACTCCAGAGAACGCCAAGGACTTTTACTTCCCCGATTCGATTTATTAAGCTAGACCAAAACGCAGCCCCGCCGATTTTCCGGCGGGGCTGCTTTTTGTTTGAGTGCTTGCGGCTTTCTAGTCGAGTTCGCTGGGTGGAATGTTATGCCAGCCGTCTCCGGAATCGAATCCAGGAACAGCAGCAAAGTGACTTCGATTCATCTTGAAGACTCCCGTCACGTTGCTGATACCGTCAAACTGGGATCTGCTTCGATTTCCGTTGCCATCCATGGTTTTCAATGCATTCCCGTCCTGAACGATTATCGCGTTTGACCTCACAGGCACGATCGATCGGATATCGGATACCCCGGGCAGATCGACTCGAACGGTACGACCCGTCCCGCGGAATGCATTCCAATAACCGTTGTCGCCTGTCCTTGCGTACATGACATCTCCACTTTCCGGGTTAATACGGAATATGGGCGCACCTGTTCCGGGCAAGGGCTCCAACTGTTGGAACACCGGATTCTTTAGGTTCTCATCCAAAGACACCATCCGGTCGAGGGAATCTTCGAAGAGAGCCGGACCACCCGTGACCGGATCGTATTCCATGGAGATTGCTTTAAACGGAAGCACAACTTGCTCGGTAGTGTTGTTGTCCCTTTCCAACCGGACAACCCGCACCGAACCGTCCCCAAATCGAACGGATCCGTCGCCCGGCAAGACCGAACCGTCTCCAGGCTTTACCGAGCCATCGCCTAAAACGTAAACGTCCATCGAAGACCCCCCGATCATGAGTTGCTTCGCGCCTTTCACGACATGAAGGAGCTTATGGTGGCTACTTTCCATCAGGTCGACCTCAAACACGCGGCCGAGCTTGGTCACGTAGATCACCGTTAGGCTGCCGAGGTCGAAGACCCAGTCGACCACCTCTTCGCGAGGCTCTATCTCAAAGACTTCGGGAAGCCTTTCGTTCGCGTCGTCCTCAGCGAACTGGAATGGCATCTCTACTCTTATCGTCTGCTTGGTTGGCTTGCGTGCAGAGAGCCTCGAGCGTGAAGCCGGGGCTGAGGATAAGAATTGGTCATTGCTCCAGCCACCGACGGCCGGCATGTACTGATACATGCTATCCACCGCTCGGTGCTTCAGAACATTGTTTTGAACAAGGTATTCGGCAAGCGTCACAGGCAAGAGCGTAGATTCCGGAACGAAGGTTAGATTCTTCACAGTCGGAGTGAAGTCCTCAAATGGCCCCTGCACCTGTATGTTTCCGTCGTCGCGAGCCGGATCGCGGATAAAAAGGACATCGTCGGCATTTCGGAATTCGTATCCCTTAAGGGTTACGACGTGGCCTCCGGTTCGTCGCCAGTATGTCGAATTAAGAGAAATTCGCTCGTAGCGGCCATAAGCCAGAACGACCACCGAGCCAGACGCGGCGGCCTTCCGAATTCGATATGTTCCCCAACTCCAGTGCGGCCCGTAGGCATAGCTGAAAATCAGGGGATTGGTGCTTTGACCGAGCCAGCCGATCATCAAGTCGTGCTTCGGTCCCCCCTTCGTGCCTTCTTCGGCATCAGTACCGAACAGAAAGCCCAAGGTCCAGATGGCGTTATCCGTTCCAAGGGTAGAAAAGTTTGGCATTTCTGGAACGCCATGGGTTCGCATGTATTCTATTGCGTTGTAGAACGCAGTGGGCGCACAGTACATGTCGCCATTGGCAGGCAAACTGTCCCACCGCTGGTCATAGTCAGGGATGCCGAGACGAGCGTAGAAATCGGGGATCATTGTAGCGGCAATTGCGCCAACCCCAATGAGCGCTCCGGTCACGGAAAACAGGGTACGTCGGGTAATGCACTTAAACATAAAGTTGTCCTCGGGTTTATGTTGTGAGGCACACTACAAGCGAAAGCCACTGGTAATTCACTTTTTGCCCAAAGAGAGGATATTTTTGCCCAGAATATGCAAGTTATGGTCTAATTGAGGCAGTTTCAGGCTAAATCGAGGTACAAACATGCGCACAATTTTATCTCATAGCCTATAGATTCCTATTGGACTGGGCGAAAATAAGCATGTGATACCGTCCGCCATTCCCATCTTCCTGGATCCTCCTCCCGTTGGCCGCTCGTTAGGAGACATGTCGGATTCGGACGACAGCTTTGCTTGGGTGCAGCCTAACGACCGTTACCGAGGATCAATTTCCCGTTTTCACGGCTTGTATAGGCTGGACGGCAAAGCATATGAGGTGAAACCCTATGACTTCCTGCTTTCACCACCAGGCAGTCGATGTGAAATCGAGCGATGGGGCGAACCACCCTATGCATATGTAGCGTTCCATTTCTCAGTAGCAGCGGACGGAGGTGACTTGGCGTGGCTTCCAATCCGCAAACCCGTGAACGACGCGGAGTTTTGGTACGCGAGTTTCGTACGCGCGGCCAGACGAGTCTCGGTCACCATGGGGCTATTCCGATCCCTGGTGCCAGCATTTCTTTGGTCGGTGGTCGAATTTGGCCCTCCACCTTCAAAGAATGTGTACGTGGCGACCGCCGAGAGAATTATTGCGGAACGGATCGGCCAACCGATACGTATATCAGACTTAGCACGGGAGATTGGGATTTCCCAGAGCCAGTTGAACCGGCAGTTTCTGCAGGAGGTCGGCTCCACCCCGATGCAATATGTATTAGAGCGCCGAGCAGAACTTGCTCACCGGTTGTTGACCGGAAGTTCAAGTTCCTTCAAGGACATTGCCCGCACTTGTGGCTTTCCGGATACGCATTCATTTGGCCGATTCGTTCGAGACAGATTAGGCGCCGCCCCGAGGTCGATCCGGCAAAGGGTCTTTGGTAACTCCTGATGCAAGCTTAAAAGAGTCTGATTCGAATACTGCAAATATTGTGCACGTAACTATGGTCACTGCGCAATTGTGCGAATGAACTCTTATTGAAGTATGGCAATTCCTGGCAATTGTTTGAGTAATTATTGATTTTTCTTGGTCACATCTACCGATTTTCGTACGTAGTAGGGTTTAATCGTCACTCGGCCGTTCCACTGCAGCCAAAGAAATTATTCTTTTTCTCTTCTTCTTCTCATTAGCCCGATTTGCAGCGGTTGGCCCAATTTGATTCCACGGAGGTTTCATGAACCGACCTATGCATCGTAAGGCGTTTACGCTTATCGAACTTCTAGTTGTCATTGCGATCATCGCGATTCTCGCGGCGATCCTTTTCCCCGTCTTCGCTCAGGCCAAGGCCGCTGCGAAGGACACCGCTGCTCTGAGCAACGTCAAGCAGATGGCGACCGCGCACATCATGTACGCCGCGGACTACGACGACATGTTTGCCCTGATGGTTGTGAACCCGTTCACGATCGATTCTTCAGGAAGCAGCGTTCAGGGTCCTTGGCAGGCAGCTCTTCGCCCTTACACGAAGAACATGCAGCTCGCCTATCACCCCAAGAGCCAGTCTCCTGCGGGCAGCGATCCCCAGAAGTGGATCAAAGAGTGGCAGTACTGGGGCGTCGTGCCTCGAGCCGCAGCGCTTCTGAACAAGAATGCCAGCAACCAGATCTTCATCAATGACGCTACTCTCACCGGCGGCGTGGCTTCCTACATCGATGGTCCTTTCGGTGCAGGTATGGCAGCAGCCAGCTACCAGAACACGGTAGCCGCCCCTTCTATCACCCAGACCGCAATTGAGAACATCTCCGAAGTCGTGATGGTTGCCGAGTCCACGTCATATGACATGGCTTGGGGACGAAACGCTTGGGTTGGCGCAGGTCAGGTTGGCATCTTCTGTGGTTCGGCTTATGCATCGACGCAGAATGCTTATGGCGCCACGGTCATCATCGGTGGCCCGACGGCTCGGAAATCCCCGATCGGCGGCGACGGTATCTCTGGCTGTGTTTACCCACGCGGTAAGACCAGCTATGCAGCCACCGACGGTTCTGCTAAGTCAGTCGACTACCGAGGCGGCATGTATCAGCGAACGACCACGTCCGGCGGACAGGTTGTTCTTCGACGATTCTGGGTTGGAGCTCTCTAAGTTGAAAAAGACTCTTTCTTTGGCTTTGATTGCGACAATCGGCATCTTTGCAATTGGGTGCAGTGGCGGCGGAACTGATCCGGCTGCTTCTCAGCCTGAAGTTCAGATGCAGTCAGCACCTCCAGCAGCTGGGGCCGCTTCTGGCGGAGGCCAGGTCTCCGGACCAGCCGCCCCCGAAGCTCCTGTCACGACTGGCTAGTTAGATTCCCAGAATCTACAATCGAAAGCCCTTCCAGATTTTTTTCTGGAGGGGCTTTGCATTTTGCGAAAAACCTGCTTTAATGATTGCACCGGCGCGCACCGACTCGCCAAATGTGCATTTATGTATTAATTCTATTCGCCATACAACCAAGGCGCGCGTTCGGATTGGAGGTTGTATGAACCATAGAAATCATAAGGGATCGGCTTTTACGCTGATCGAATTACTTGTTGTTATAGCGATCATTGCCATCTTGGCCGCGATCCTCTTCCCTGTCTTTGCTCAAGCCAAAGAAGCCGCGAAGAAAACCGCAATGCTTTCCAATGTGAAACAGCTTGGAACGTCCTTTGCGATGTACAACGCCGACTACGACGATCTCATGCCTCTGTCGATGATTAAGACAGCGGCCGGAGCTTGGGCTCCAACTACTGTAGCCGATACCCCTGCGGATTGGCGAACGACGAGCGCGACGTTCATCCAGCGACACTCCACGCACTGGGCAAATTCCATTCAGCCTTACGTCAAGAACTACGCGATGTATGAGTTGCCGGGATTCTTAAAGGAGAACTTTGGAGTCACCACGGGCCTCAAAAATCCGTATACGACCGGCGTGACAATGAACGGCCTCTTGCACAGTTGGTCCGCTACCAACATAGTCGAGCCGTCCAGACTCACGATGATCTGGCTTGGCCGAGGTAAGCACAACTATCAAGGTTTTGCGAACTCCCAACCAACTCTCCGGTGTTCTTCGGTTGGAGGCAACTGCATCTTCAATCCGGGCGGATCGCCTGATTCAGGCGTGACCGATGCCGGAATTGGAACGTTCGGCCACATCTTTGGAGTGCCACCGGCCGGAACCCAGTCCTTCTGGGTTTATTCCCAAGGAATCGTTAGCGTTCGAACGGACACCTCCGCCAAGTTCCGAAAACTTGGAACCAATGGCGCGGGAACCGTTCAGAACGTCGATGACCCATTTGCTACGTACCTGGCAAACGGCGTGCCCAGCTCTCGCTGGAACTGCCGGTTGGGAACGGCCACCGTTGGATACTGGTGCCAGATGCGCCCTGACTTTACTTTCAACTTCAATGATTACAATTAAGCCATCCACATTCTTCGTGGTTGCTGTCATGGCAGCCATCCTTTCGGGGTGCAGCGGCACACCTGAAGGGGCCGAATTGGAACCTTCGAGTGACCCAAAGCAAGGGACGGCAGTAGGCCGGCTCGGCACTGATCAAGGTGCCGAAGCTAAGACCGGCGGTCCTTCTCAGAGTCAGTCCATGACCAATAGCGCCGAAACGCCGAACTAAACTCGGCCGAGATCCCGGGGGTGGCCGAAAAAGCCACCCCCGTTTTTGTTGGCGGCAATAAGGCTTTCGCCGGTTGTCCGACCCGTCAGGAAAAGTGGATGTTATAATGTGTCTTAGCTGAGGAGCGCTGCGATTCCGATCGGGAACCAGGCTCAGCGAAATCCAACGGCGCTCGTTCCACAAAACCTGGAACGAGCGCTTTTTGTTTCACGGACGCTCGGACCGGGAATACCGGAGAAAAACGATGCAAACCGAAATGAAACCCACCACAAACGACTACCTTGTCGCCGATCTTTCGTTGGCCGATTGGGGCCGGAAAGAGATCGCCATCGCAGAAACAGAAATGCCGGGCTTGATGGCGATTCGAGATGAATACGCAGACTCGAAACCTTTAGGTGGCGCCAAGATCGCGGGCTCGCTGCACATGACGATTCAAACCGCCGTGCTCATAGAGACCTTAAAGGCGCTCGGAGCGGACGTCCGTTGGGCGAGCTGCAATATCTTCAGCACCCAAGATCATGCCGCGGCAGCGATCGCGGCGGGCGGCACCCCGGTGTTCGCTTATAAGGGCGAATCGCTGGAAGAATATTGGGAGTTCACTCACCGAATCTTCGAGTGGGCAGACGGTTCGACCCCAAACATGATCCTAGACGATGGCGGAGACGCCACGCTTTTAATCCTGCTGGGCTCCGAAGCGGAGCAAGATCAGAGCGTCATCGCCAATCCCTCTAGCGAGGAAGAAGTGGCTTTGTTCGCCTCGATTAAGAATAAGCTGGCCCAGGATCCTACGTTCTACAGCCGGGTGAAGGCAGAGATCAAAGGTGTAAGTGAAGAAACTACGACTGGTGTGCATCGCTTGTACAAGCTGCACAGCGAAGGTCGTCTTCCCTTCCCCGCATTCAACGTTAACGACAGCGTGACCAAGTCTAAGTTCGACAACCTGTACGGCTGCCGCGAGTCGTTGGTCGACGGCATCAAGCGTGCAACGGACGTGATGATTGCCGGGAAGATTGCGTTGGTGTGTGGCTATGGAGACGTGGGCAAGGGATCCGCGCAGGCGCTCCGAGCCCTGAGCGCACAGGTTTGGGTGACCGAAGTCGATCCAATCTGTGCTCTGCAAGCCGCCATGGAAGGCTACAAAGTGGTGACCATGGAGTACGCCAAGGACAAGGCGGATATCTTTGTGACGTGCACGGGCAACTACAACGTCATCACTCACGACCACATGGCCGCGATGAAAAACAACGCGATCGTCTGCAATATCGGACACTTCGATAACGAGATCGATGTTGCCTCGCTTGGTTCTTACCAATGGGAAGAGATCAAGCCACAGGTGGACCACGTTATCTTCCCGGATGGCAAGCGAATCATCCTCTTGGCAAAGGGTCGCCTGGTGAACTTGGGCTGTGCCACGGGCCACCCATCCTATGTGATGTCCAGCAGCTTCTCCAACCAGGTGATGGCGCAGATCGAATTGTGGACGGAGCAGGGCAAGTACCAGCCGGGCGTGTACGTGTTGCC
>JAFAFM010000050.1 GCA_023423495.1 Armatimonadota bacterium | reverse complement strand
CGAGTGCTGGGTGGGCTTGGTCTTCACTTCACCCCATGGCCCCACTTGGGGAACGAGCGTCACGTGGACGTACATCGTGTTCTCGATGCCGACGTCGGTCCTCATTTGTCGGATGGCCTCGAGAAATGGAAGCGATTCGATGTCGCCAACCGTGCCGCCAATTTCGGCGATCACGACGTCCGCTTCCTGAAGTTTTGCCAGCTCCATTATGCCGCGCTTGATCTCGTTGGTGACGTGGGGGATCACCTGAACAGTTGCGCCGAGATAGTCACCTCGCCGTTCGGAGTCGATAACGTTCCGATACACTTTTCCAGTTGTGATACTGGAGCCCGCCGAGCAGGAAACATCCATAAATCGCTCGTAATGGCCGAGGTCCAGGTCTGTTTCAGCTCCGTCGTCGGTAACGAAAACTTCACCGTGCTGGTACGGGTTCATGGTGCCCGCATCGACGTTAATGTAGGGATCGAGCTTTAGCGGAGCGACGGTAAAACCCCGATTCCGTAGGAGGCGGCCCAGGCTCGCCGTAGTGATGCCCTTGCCAATCGAACTTACAACGCCGCCCGTTACAAATATGTACTTTGTCATGTTCTCCGCTCTCTTCCCACACAGGCACCATCACCAGACACAGCGATGCCTGTCAAAAACCGTCGGGGGGTTTTGAGAATTATACTGCCCTTCCGACCATAACGCGCTGTTTGATTTGGGTTTTTAAACCCTTGGTCGTATCCTGAAATCATCGTCTGGAAAGTTAGGTGAAGCAATGAGCCATCAGGAAGAACGATCGGCGATCGCATGGGTTGACCAGCAAGAGTTTCCGTATGAGGGGAGATATTGCAGCGTCGACGGGGGTTCCATGCACTACGTGGATGAAGGGGTGGGCGAGCCCGTTGTCTTTGTGCATGGATTTCCTTCATGGTCCTTCATGTGGCGAGGTCCAATCCGCGACTTGTCGGTGAAGCACCGATGCCTGGCGATGGACCATATCGGCTTTGGGCTCTCGGATAAGCCTGAACACTGGAGTTACACTCCTGAAGCTCATGCCCGAAACTTCCGAAAATTTCTCGACCATGCCGGCGTAAACACCTACAGCTTGGTTGTGCATGACTTTGGCGGTCCAATTGCTCTTGCGCATGCCCTGGAGTTCCCAACAAGGGTGAAACGCATCACCATCATCAACAGCTTCATGTGGTCGCTGAAGAGTGATCCGAACTTTGTGAAATTCGATCACAAAGTGAACGGGCCGATTGGCAAGCTTGCACTGACGGCCACCCCTATCGGCCTCGGAAAGATGCTTCACGACATGGTCGGCCAGAAGGAAAAGGTTGCTTCAAAGATCTATGACCAATACACGGGGCCGTTTCATAACTCGGTGGAGAGGCAAGGCCCCTATGGTCTCGCGAAGGCTTATATTGGAAGCAGTCAGTGGCTCTATGATCTGTGGGTTCGAAGAGAAGCGTTGGCAAACATTCCTATTCAAATCATCTGGGGGATGAGAGACCGCTTATTTGCAACGTCGCACCTGGATCGTTGGCGGCAACACTGGCCACAAGCTGACGTCGTTACGTTTCCTGAATCTGGCCACTTGGTCCTGGAAGAAAAGCCAAAGGAAGTCGAAGCTGCCGTCTTTATGTTCCACGACGGGCAATCGCAACTTGCTGAGGTTCAAAAAGCAATTAACAGTGACTTCTAAGACCATAGCTTCGCAGGCATAAATCTTGCGTAAAATTCGTTTGCCGTCCGATGCCTGGAGTTACTGCTGACCTGCATATTCTTTACTACTTCCCTGCACCCTGGGGAGGAGCCGAGCATCGAATATACGAGTTGTTTCACATGCTTCGCGACCGCGCAGACGTGCTGGTCTGGTCACCTTGCGATGTCCATGATGCAGTGAAGCGGCAAGTTCCCGTTCAAGTAATCGATCCTGATTCCGGACACTATCCTCGGGGTGGAAACCTTCTGATAGTTGGAGGTTTCTTTCCCATTGGAGACTGGATTGCAGGCAGTTCATTCAGACGCGTTCTCCTGCTCCACAACAGTCCGTACCACCGAAAATTTAACCGAACAGTCCGCTTTCTTGAGAGCCGTGTTCCGAACGAAATCGAACTTGAATTTGCTTCTGAGTGGCTTATGCGTGAGCACGGAGCAAAGTCTGGGAGAAGGCAAATCTCGGTTGTGGACTTGGGGCGCTTCACTCCGGCTCCTGAACGTAAAGCGGATCAATTCGTTGTGGGTCGGCACAGCCGAGACACGAAAGAAAAGCATCATTTAGCTAGCCTCAACACTTACAAGCGTTTAGCCAAAGATGGGATTGAAATCAAGATTTTGGGCGGGACAATTCTTTCCGTACGACTGAAGCCGAACCCACTCATTTCTCTATTGCCTGTGAACTCAGTGGAACCTAACAAGTTCTTAAAACAGATCGACTGCTTCTATTACAGGACATCTTATTCTTTCCCGGAGGCTCATTCGAGGTCAGTGACGGAAGCGATGCTTTCCGGAATTCCAGTAGTCGCCCATCGACGCGGTGGCTACGTAGACTTTATTGAGCACGGAAAGTCTGGCTTCCTCTATGCAACGGAAGGGGCAGCCTACCGCTATGTAAGAGCTCTCAAGGAAGATCGAAGTCTGGCTCGAGAATTGGGTCGACAGGGCAGGGAGCGAATTCTTGAGGTTCTTGGTCCCTCCGCGAAGGAAGAGTTGGCGGAGCATCTGCTACGCCACGGACCAGAATCGCCAGCGAACCAGCGGTAAACTCGCGCCTACCCATGGACTATCGGCGCACCTACGTCCGCGATCTCTTTCAACTCTCTCCAGGCACAAAAGTATCGGCTTACGGATGGGTGAAAACGCGGCGTGACAGCAAAGGAATCTCATTTGTCCAACTGAGCGACGGATCTACTTTTAAAGACCTCCAGGTTGTGATAAACGAGGGAGTGTTATCGGCCGAGCAGCTCAAGGTAATTACCACCGGCGCGTGCGTTCGATTCGACGGTGAAATCGTTGAGTCGCCTGCGGCGGGTCAGGCCGTAGAAC
>JAFAFM010000354.1 GCA_023423495.1 Armatimonadota bacterium | reverse complement strand
ACAATCCCCAGGTGTCATCCATGGTCATGCACGACTCCCAGTCGACGCCCGGGCCAAATCCATTGGCGGGAATCTCCTGCTCGGGGGTGCCGTAATCGCCCATAAAGTGGTCGCCCTGGGTCATGCCTGCCATACCCGAGCGCCCTTTATCCACCCGATTGTTGATGATGATATTGGGCTGGAGCTTTCGGACATAGGCGTAGAGATCCTTGCCCATTTCATGGGTCCAAGTGGATTCCCACTCTCCGTCGAACCAGAGGATGCCGATGTCGCCGTAATCGGTGAGCAGCTCCTTGAGTTGGCCCCTCATGTACTCGACATATTTGGGAAAGTTCGCCTTGACTTCAGCTCTCGGATCCCAACTCCGGCGAGGGAGATAGTCCGGATGATGCCAATCCATGATGGAGTGGTAGAAGCAAAGTTTGATCCCTGCTTCTTTGCAGGCTTGGGCAAGCTGCTTGAGCAGGTCCTTCTTGTATGGCGTGGAGGCGATGTCCCAATCAGTGAGCTTGGAATCCCATAGTCCGAAGCCCTCGTGGTGCTTACTGGTGATCACGATGTATTTCATCCCCGCGTCCTTGGCGATCCGCACCCATTCTTTGGGGTCGTACTTCACCGGGTTGAAGGATTTGATCAGAGGTTCGTAGTCGGCGACTTTGATCTGTGCGGTGTTGAGAATCCACTCCGCTGCGCCGGGAATGTTCTTGCCGTTCCAGACACCCGCGGGTTGGGAGTAGAGGCCCCAATGGATGAACATACCGAACTTGGCTTCTCGGAACCAGGCCATTCGCTTGTCTTTATCGGCTTGAAGCGCTCCGGCTGGAGATAGATGGAGGGTTGTATCAAGCCACTGGACATCGATCGCATTGCCCAAGTGTTCGTCAGCAATCACTCGGAAATTGTGCGAGTCAAGTGTCATCGCGGGAATGCGGATGATCCTCTTGGCGCCGACCGTGGTCCCTTCCGCAAGTCGTTGCCACTTACCCTTTACCTGTGCCTCAATGCGGAATTTTTTGATTCGTTGACCGCGTGAGATATCCTCGCGAAGCATGATTCGATCGACCAGGTTGGGCACCTGAGGAATCCGAACTCGGTAAGTTTCCTCTCTCAGCTTTCTGAAGCCCATCAAGGACTTCACATCGTTCTCGTGTATCAACCCTCGCCGATCCGGCGGAACGTTCAAAAGCAAAGCCCCGTTGCGGCCCACCGACTTCTCCCAGAGGTCCATAAGCTGCTCCGGAGACTTCACCTTGTCGTCCTGCGAAGCGTGATAGAACCAACCTGGCCGGATGGATACGTCGCACTCGGCGGGCACCCAGTCTTTGCCCGCCGGATCTCCGACGTTCAAGTACTTCGTGTCAGCGGCACCGATCGCGGACTTCGGACTCGACCGGTCGATCGTGCTCCAGTTGGTCTCGCCGGCGATTCCGCTCTCGTTCCCAACCCAGCGAATATCCGGGCCGTTGTCGCTGAAGATCACGGCGTCTGGCGCGTGCTTGCGAACCGCCGCGATGAAACGCGGCCAATCGTACACTTGCCGCCTGCCGTTAGGACCCTCGCCGTTTGCGCCATCGAACCAGACCTCGTAGATCGGGCCGTACTTGGTTAGCACTTCCTCGAGCATGGCGACGAAGACGTCGTTGTATTCACGGGTGCCATATTTGGGATGGTTCCGGTCCCATGGCGAAAGGTAGACACCCATCTTGAGGCCATATTCGTTACATGCCTTGCGGAGCTCCGCGAGCACATCGCCTTTGCCTCCCTTCCAAGTCGACTGCGCGACGGTATGCGTCGAGTATTTGCTTGGCCAGAGGCAGAAACCGTCGTGATGCTTGGCCGTGATGATCACCTGCTTCATGCCGGCATCCTTGAAAGTCCGCACCCACTGCCGCGCATCCAACTGGGTCGGGTTGAAAATGGCGGGGTCTTCCTTTCCTTCGCCCCATTCCTTATCGGTAAAGGTGTTCGGCCCGAAATGGATAAAAGCGTAGTACTCCAGCTTCTGCCATTCGAGTTGGCGCTTGCTAGGAACGGGGACCGATTGAACGGGGGCGGGAATCATGGCGAGGGCGGCAATCGCAGACAACAACATGGTCTGCACCTATCTTATCGCTTCAATTGTCAATACCGCTCTGGAAGCTCGATCCGCCTGACCTTGGGAATGAGGTCTTCAGTAAAAAAATATCCTATCTCGGAATACTTAAACACTCTCGGACCTTCCGTGATCTTTGCATTGACTGCTATCGGCGCGCTGCTCGAAGGATATTGGAACTTCCGCTCGAATGGGCTTGAGTTCGGACGAATCTCGGCAAATGTCTTTTGAAGCCATGCATCCCCCCTTGCTTGAAGTTCTGCACTTAGGAACTTTCGAGCGAGCATCCAATTGGACTTTTCAACCGCAGTGCTGAACGAACGCGCAACCTCTTTTTGAATGAGAGCGGCGGAGCCGGCTTTGTAATAGATCCGCGTGTTGTTGTACTCGCTGACAACCTTGACGAACAGCGTATCGGGCGCCTGAAGTTTGACGAACCACACTTCGCTTCCGAACTCTGCTTTCTTCCAATCCCCTTTTCTCTCATAGAATGCGACGGCTTCTGGAACTTTCAAGTCCGTGGCCGCGGCGCCCGGTACCGTGGCCCGTGAGCCTTCCGGGAAGGGAATGCCTTTCTCAACTGCCGCCCGCTGGAACGCTTCACTTTCAGCATGAAACTTTGCGCTACTCGCCGCCTGCTGATAAGAACTGATGAGCGACAGTACGAAAAAGGCGATCAGTGGAACCGAAGCGCCAAACAGCGCTGGACTAATTAGTGCAACCTGAGTTCGGTCATGAAAAGCGCGGCCAAGCATCATCCCGCCGACGAGTGGGATCGGTGAGCAAATAAGTGCTAGTCCAGCCACAACCGGAGCGGCTTCGCCCGCCCGCATCAATAACACGAAAGCTACCGCTGCGTACGCGACAACCGACAGGAGGCCGCCAAGGAGTGCGTAACCAAGTCGATTGGACATCGACTCATTCTAAGAGATTTAAGTTCGAACCACGAGGGCTCACGGTCTTAATTTTCGCAGTCTATATTCGTTTCCTGTTCCATCCCTTCATCTGGTAGGAACGAATTGCTCCAATTCTCGATCGCTTTTAGCACGGGGGCGAGGCCCCGACCCGCTGCGGTGAGTTCATAGCTGGTGCGCGGCGGCATGGTCGAGTGAATCGTCTTCGTAACCAACCCCGCTTCTTCCAACACGCCTAGGCGCTGGGAAAGCGTCGTGGCGCTCACTCCGCTGGTCTTCCGAGCTAAGTCGTTGAAGCCGCATGGCTCGTTCAATAAGTGGGAAATGATGAGCAATGTCCACTTTTCCTGAAGCAAAGCCACGCCTCTAACCAGAGATTTCGGACATCTGTTCAGTTCTTCCATTCCTATGCATTCTACGCGTGCCAAGCAATTTAAGAAACATATTGGGACTTTTTGCGGAGTGCTACAAATTATGGAGCACTACGACGTATGATGTTGATATGGCTAAGTTAATGGTTTTGGTTGCAAGCACGCGACCGGGAAGAGTCGGCTCTTCGGTGGGGGCATGGTTAGCTGAGGTAGCGAAAGATCACGGAGCGTTCGATGTGGAGTTGGTGGAACTTGCCGACATGAACCTACCCCTCTTCGACGAACCGCAACATCCGGCTATGCGCTCGTACCTTCACGAACATACGAAGAGTTGGAGTGCAAAGGTAGAGGCTGCAGACGCTTTTATCTTCGTGACCCCGGAATACAATTTCAGCACACCGGCGAGCTTGCTAAATGCGCTCACCTACCTTGTCCAAGAATGGCACTACAAGCCGGTTGGGTTCGCCAGTTACGGCGGAATTTCCGGTGGTATCCGCTCGGTGCAAATGACCAAACAAGTGCTCACAACCTTCAAAATGGTGCCCCTGTACGAGGCAGTAGTGATCCCCCACGTTCAGTCCTTCTTGGATGACCAAAACCAATTTCAAGCCGACCAGGTTCATACGGATGCCGCCAATACAATGCTCACCGAGCTGAAGCGGTGGTCCGGCGCTCTTACAACACTCAGAACAAAGGAGACCAAATGAAAGTTAAATACGCAACCCTGCCTGCAATCGCCGTGATGGCTTTCGCCGCCTATGTTGGATTCCATCCTGGAATCGCATATTCGGAGCCGCAAATCAGCTCGGCTGTGGCCACTAGCCGAATTCAGGACACGGCCACCTATAACATCGACCCTATGCACACGAGCATTTACTTCGAAATCTCGCACATGGGACTTGCCAACGTGCATGGACGCATCGACAAATTCAGCGGCACGATCCGTGAGGATGCAACGGATCCAACTCGATCGAGCGTGCAATTTACCGCCCAGACCGAGACGATCGATACCAACGTGGCGCCTCGCGACACGCACTTGAAGTCAGCCGACTTCTTTGATGTTGCCAAATATCCAACGATTACGTTTAAGAGTACAAGCTTGAGGAGTACGCCTACCGGCTATATCGTCAATGGTGACCTAACCATCAAAGATGTGACCAAGCCGATTTCCATCGCGTTTCGACGCTATGGCGTTCTTAAGACTCAGGACCAACCTGATCGAGTCGGATATGTAGCCGAGCCGCTTCGAATCAACCGTCGCGACTTTAATATCAATTACGGTCAAAACTTGCCCAACGGCAATGCGGCGATTGGCGACACCGTTACCATCCGAATTAATGTGGAAGCGACCAAGGCATAAGCTCTACTCCAGGTGAAAAAGCCGCCCGAGTTGGCGGCTTTTTTGTTTTACCAAGCCGGTAACACGCTTAGTTGGAACAAAAAGGAACTACTTGCCGGATTGATGCAGTCCAAAAAACCACTTTATAGGAGGATATAAGTGAATATTGGACGAACGATGTTGATTGCCGCCGCAACTGTTGGAGTTGGCGTCGGTGCCACGGCGACGGCAAGCGCGCAAGAGGCTAACTTCAAGATTCCAACGACGCTGTCTTATGCCCAAACGCGGCGCGATACTTGGAATACGGTATTGATCGTTTCTGGCG
>JAFAFM010000347.1 GCA_023423495.1 Armatimonadota bacterium | reverse complement strand
CCCTCGCCGCGCTTCGGTTGTGCAAATCCAGGCGGATAAGAACGCTCGGAATCGTGAACGTGATCGGGTCGAGCATCGCCCGCGAGTGCGACCGGACCATCTTCACCCAGGCGGGCCCAGAAATCAGCGTGGCCAGTACCAAGGCCTATACAGCTCAAGTTCTTGCCTTGACTCTTCTGGCGCTCTATATCGCCCAAGTTCAGGAGGCGCCGGGCATTCGCATCGAAGAATGGATTGATGCACTCAACGAATTGCCGGAGAAGGCTCGAAGCGCGCTTCAGCTCGACGACGAGATCAAAGCAATCGCTGAGGAATGCAAGAATATGCCCCTTTGCTTCTTCTTGGGTCGAGGAGCTGACGCTTCAGTGGCGTTGGAAGCTGCCCTGAAGTTGAAGGAGGTCGCCTATGTTCCCACGCAGGAATCGCCAGCTGGTGAAATGAAGCATGGGCCGCTTGCCCTAGTCCAGCCAGGAGTTGTTTCGGTTTTTGGCGCGACAGATCCGTCCACTTTGGACAAAGTCGTGAGCAACATGAAAGAGGTGCAAGCGCGGGGCGGAACGGTGATTGGAATCACCACTGAGGACGATACAACCGTTCAAAAAGCGGCCGACCGTACGGTCAAAGTTCCTGCTACACCCTTTGAGTTTTTGAACTCGCTGTTATCGATCATTCCGCTTCAGTTGTTCGCTTACCATGTCGCCCGAATAAATGGTTGTGAAATCGATCAGCCACGAAACTTGGCGAAGTCAGTAACAGTCGAATAACATAGCGCTTTTCGGCATGGAAGTTGCCTGGAAAGATGTTAAAGACTCGTAAAAACTTATACAGCACGGTATTTTTGCCTGGAAGATTTGAAAGAAGATTGTGATATTCTGTGATCGAAGGGCTTGAAGACACCGATGTTAATACGGGTCCAATTGGTTTTTTTGGAGAGGGAAAGTGCAGACTCAGTCCGCCTTCGATACAGTTGGGAGAACCAGGCCGGCGATACCTAGGCGACCGGTGCCTTATCGCGTGTGGAAGCGCGGTTTTGATTTAGCAGTTGCTTCGGTCTTGCTCGGTCTATTTCTCCCGGTCTTCGTGGTTCTGGCGCTCATCGTCAAACTGACGAGCCGCGGCCCTGTGTTCTACGCTTCGACGAGAGTCGGTCGATGCGGGAAGCATTTCAAGTTTCTGAAGTTCCGAACCATGTACATGGACGCGGACAAGCGGCTGGACGACTTGATGGCCAAGAACGAGAAGGATGGCCCGATCTTCAAGATCAAGAACGACCCTCGAACCACACCCGTCGGTCGCTTCCTTCGAAAATACAGCTTGGATGAGCTTCCGCAGCTAATCCACGTGGTGATGGGTCAGATGAGCATGGTTGGGCCAAGGCCCCCGGTTCCCCGCGAAGTCGAGCAATACGACGAATTCGCCCGGGAGCGGCTCACCATCAAGCCAGGCATGACCTGCTACTGGCAAATCCAGGGTCGCAGCAACTTAAGCTTCGAAGAGTGGATGGCTCTCGACCACAAGTACCTGGATGACATGAGTTTTTGGACGGATGTGAAGATTCTGGCCAAAACTCCGCTGGTGGTCTTCAAGGGCGACGGCGCCTACTAGTTCTTGAGTGAGTTTTGGAGAAACTCCAAGAGATTCCCGCCGGTAAACAGGAACCCACGAATCCCGGCAGCTTCCGCCGCTTGCATGTCCGTCTGCTTGTCCCCCACAAAGAAGCTCCGGTCCGGATCGCCGTCCAGTTCTAATAACCCTTTGAGAAGCATTCCCGGCTTCGGCTTTCGGCACTCACAGTCCATGTTGAACGGCGGCAGTGCCGCCAATGGATGGTGGGGACAGACATAGATCGCGTCGATCCTTCCTCCGACCTCAGCGAGCTCTGACCGCATAAAATTGCTCAGCGCTTCAAAGTCATCCGTCGTGTACAAGCCACGGCCGATCCCCGACTGGTTTGTGGCGACAACTACCTTGTAGCCGTTCTGGTTCAGCCAGACGATCGCTTCCTTAGCGCCCTCGATCCAATCAAACTCATCCGACCTGAAAACGTAGTCGTGGTCTACATTCAGCACGCCGTCCCGGTCTAAAAAAGCGATCTTTGTATCGCTCGTCATGGCAACATTGGCTCAACTATCTCGCATAGGATATGTCCAAGAATTGCATGCATTTCCTGAATTCGCGGCGTGCTTTCGCTGGGGACGCATAAACAAACATCGCAGCTTGCTTTGAGTTGCCCGCCGGTCTTACCCGTCATTCCAATGACCTGTATTCCTAGTCTCTTCGCCGTATCAGCGGCCGTTAGGGTGTTGGGGCTGTTTCCGCTGGTTGAATAGAGGAATAAAACACCGGCATGGGAGCGGTAGGCTTCAACTTGTCGCGCAAAAACTTGATCAAATCCGTAATCGTTGCCGATAGAGGTTAGAGAAGCGTCGGAAGCCCCGAGGGCGATTGCTGACGCTCCCTTTCTTTCAAGAAGGTAGCGGCCGACGAACTCACCCGCAATGTGCTGGGCATCAGAGGCCGAGCCTCCATTTCCGGCAAGCAATACAGTTTTGCCGGCCTTGACGCAGTCGACAAGCAACTGCGCGGCTCGGGACACGTCTTCTTCCATATTGCCAAGCAAATCCAAAACTGCACGATGCTCGGCAATGCACCGGTCGAAGACTTGCTTGGAGTTCACATCCCTATTTTGGGCTATTTAGATCCGATCGTGTGGTACTCGAAGCCGCCGCGCTCCGCTTTGGACTTGTCATACACTCGCCGACCATCGAACAGCACGCGTTGGTTCATCCCTTGGCCCAACCGCTCGAGATCCAGGTGTCGGAATTCATTCCACTCAGTAACCAGGATGATGGCGTCCGCCCCGCTGCCCAGATCATAGACGCTATCCGCGAAATCGATATTCGGATAGATCTCCCTGACGTTTGCCTCAGCGACTGGATCATAGGCGATAACCGAGCCCCCATCGGAGAGGATGCGGTCGATCATGATCAGCGACTTAGCATCCCGAATGTCGTCTGTATTTGGCTTGAACGCCAAACCCATGAGCGCCACGCGCTTGCCGTTGAAGCCACCCAGGCGATTTTCGACGCGCTTTAAGAAGTGCAGCGTTTGATCGTCGTTGATTTGGATAACCTGTTTTAGCAAATCGAAGTCGTATCCAAGGTTCTTGGAGACCGTGACCATGCCCTGAACGTCCTTCGGAAAGCAGCTTCCGCCCCAACCCAGACCAGCATTAAGGAATTGGTTCCCGATGCGCTTGTCGCTTCCAATTCCAGCGGCGACGTCGGCAACATTCGCTCCGCACATCTCGCAGATTCGGCTTAAGGCGTTGATAAAGCTGATCTTCATCGCGAGGAACGAATTTGCGCCGTACTTGATAAGTTCTGCGGAGTTGAGGTCCGTAACAATCATCGGCGCTTGCAACGTGGCATAGAGGTCCACTAGCTTGACCGCCGCTTCTCGCTTCTTGGCCCCAATGACAATTCGGTCAGGGTGCAAGGTGTCCCAGATAGCAGAGCCCTCACGGAGAAATTCGGGGTTGCTGACAACGTCGAAAAGTTTGGGATCGACACCGTGGGAGCGAATGATCTCTTCCACCATGTCGCCTGACCCAACCGGAACCGTCGACTTGTTGACGATAACGGTGTATTTGTCGATGCTCTTAGCGATCTCATGAGCAACGGCTCGAACTGCGGTTAGGTCGGGCGTTCCGTCTTCTGCGGGAGGAGTGCCGACGGCGATGAAAACGACTTCGCTGGCCTTAGTCGCTTCGGCAATGGAATTCGAGATCTTGAGGAAACCATCTTTCAGCCCCTGCTTGAGCATTTCCTCGACCCCCGGCTCGTAGATAGGCGGGATGCCTTCCTTTAGCTTGGCAACCTTCGCCTCGTCGTTGTCCACGCAGATGACGTCGTTGCCCAGCTGAGCCAAGACAACACCCGTGACAAGTCCTACATAACCAGTTCCAATGACCGCAACTTTCATAAACTCAAAGAGATCTCCAAACTCAGGGATTGACCCAAGCAGAGATTGTGCCACACGAACGCAATTTGGAACCGTTTAGGCAAACCTGCCAGTTTAGGTGAGGAGAGCAGAGTATTGGTATCATTCTTGAGTCGTTTGCTCTTTGTTTGAGTTGAGGAGTCCATGAATGGGGGAGATTGAAGTCCCTTTAACAAACGATTCGATCGAATCCACCGCATCGCCCGCTGCCAAGTCCAGGCTGGATTGGCAAGGGA
>JAFAFM010000322.1 GCA_023423495.1 Armatimonadota bacterium | reverse complement strand
CTGTATAGCTGATGATTGGGTGGCTCGGCAAATGGCCGCTTGCTGGCCGTATGAGCAATGATAAGTTCATCCGAATTAGGAGCCCAATCAAAACTATAGTTACCATCGACTGCAGCGGAATACAGTTGTTTTGTTTCCCCTGTGCCAACTTCGACGACGTGTACGCTGAACCGCTCGCCGCCAAAATATCCATCTCCATCCAAGCGGTACCAGACGGTGTCGATTGCTATCGGAGGCTCACTCTTGCCGGATTCTTCACGCTGCTTCTTGTCGGAATCCGTCCAACCTGCCATCCGAGGACGGAATGTAAAGGCGATCTTTGTGCCGTCTGGGCTCCATCGGAAGCCACCTACGGTGCCTTCGGGAAGGGAAGTAACTGGGTGGCCCTCTCCGCCGTCCGTCCGCATGGCGAAGATTTGAGTCCGCTTATCTTCGCGGTGGCTAAGGAAGGCCATTTGGGTGCCATCGCTAGACCAGCGGCCGTGACTCGCTCCATCCTCTCCAGAAGTCCACTGTCGGACGGCGCCTTCCAAGTCCACGGTGTAAAGGTTGTTGATGTACTTGTTCTTCCCGTTGATGTGTTTGCGGGAAAAGAGAACAAGTTCTCCGTTTGGATGGATCTGAGGGTCGCCTACAAAGACAAGCCTAAGGAGATCGTCCGCCTTGATGGGTCGCTTCGGCATAGCCGTAGAGGTTACCGGAGTGTTAGGGAGTCTCTTTAACGACTTTTAGAACTTCTCGGAAATTTGGATGATCCGCGGATTTCATCCACTCATAAACGAGAGTTTCAGTATGAGAGGCCATTACGCCCGAATCCCGCATGCGCTCCATACCAAGTTTGTGCCTCTCGACGTTCCGAGCGGAAACGGCGTCTGGGCAGACAAAAACCTTGTATCCAGCCTCCATCAAATCGAGAGCCGTCAAGGTAACGCAAATGTGGGTTTCGATGCCGACCAGCACCACGTTCTTTCGGCCAGATTGAGCCAGGGCATTCTGAAATTCTCCAGAGCCCCAACAGCTAAAGGCCATTTTGGAGATCGGGGACTCAACTCGGAAGGATTCATCGAAGCCACCCATCTTGGCGGGATTCTGAATTGTGGCTAAGCCGGGAATGCCAAGAATTTGCGCGCAACGAATCAGAAACTGGCTTCGACTAACCACTCGCTCAGCCTCATGAATTACCGACATAAAGGAGGGTTGTATGTCGACTGCTACAACCAAGACATCGTCAATAGGACAATGGAGAGAAGCCATATAGATGATTATGTTTCTTGAAATTGACGCAGGCGCGGAAAGCAAGTAGAATACAGGCGGCTCCAGGGTCGAGGTAACTCCACGGCCAGCAACAGAACGGAGGCTAAAGGAAATAAATGAGCAAGAAGTTAATTGCGATGGCCCTCGCAGCCATTGGAATCGTAGGCGGGGCAGTAGCCCAGAGCGATGACACTCGAATCGATGCGACGCCGTCGTTTCTGACGTTCCGTGGCGGATTGGTCATTCCTTGGGATGACAATCTTCGAGAAGTGTCCGACCTGTTTGGCGGCATCGGTATCGATTATGAGTTCCCGAGTCAGATTGTTCGCGGAGCTTTGACGTACTTCTCGGCAGACTGGTGGTTCCGCACTTCCAACGGCGACAACGGTAATGTGTTCCCGCTTGCTGTGAACTTCCGGTTTTACAACAACGCCGGACTCAGCTACTATCCAGAAGGACGCACCTACTTCTTCGTTGGCGTTGGCGCGGCGATCATCGATGCGGGCAAGTCCAGCGCGGAGTGGATGCTACGCGGTGGTGTTGGAGCGGAGCTTGGTCCTAACGTGATCGGCGAAGCGGTTCTCACTTTCTCCGATGAGAGCAGCACGAAGGTGCGAGCAAACGGCATCGGCTTCTACCTCGGCTACCGGTTCTAACCTGTAAGCTACAAATTGAGAAGGCGGCGTTTCCCAATCGGGAAATTCCGCCTTTTAATTGTTACCGGAGCAGAATGCGGTCTACGCTTTCTCGCAGCAGTTCGTGGGGCACTTCCCGATTTCCATTTCGATCGAGAATCCTGGTGACTGGCAAGGTCTTCGCGAATCCACCCGTCGCGGAGTCCAATTCAGCCGCGATGTCCAGCATTTCTAAGCCATCCAACAGCACTTCTTCCATTGGGCGGAGTTCGAAGTGTCCCTTGTTTCGAGCGATGTACTCAAAGACGCCTCGGATTCGCTCGGAACCCGAGCCCGCGCAAGCATAGCTGCCGTTCTGAAATCTCGCGCCGGCTCCATCGAAGAAGTACACACCGAAGTCGTCCTTCTTTTGGTCATAGACAGCCACGATTGGCAAGAACATACCGATTCCTTGTGCGGCCATGGGAGCGTTGTTGGCCAAGGCGCGGGAGATGTCCGCCAGCTTGCCTTCCACCGATAGCTCGTGGAGCACCGACCGACGGTAGTACTTGAAGGAATGCTTAAGGAAGCGGCAAATCTCAACCGAGCGGGCAAAGGCTCCGCTGATGGCGACAACCGTCGTGTCGTCCAGAGCAAAAATTTTCTCCGCCTGATCATACATGATCAGATTTCCAGCGGTTGCTCGCCGATCGGCCAGGGTTAGAACTCCACCGTCAAACTTTAGCGACAGAACGGTGGTTCCGTGGGTCTCGTCGGGCAAAGCACCCGCTCGGGCGGGCCAATCGACAAGATCGGAGAATGCTTTGAAGGTTGGCGCGATCATGGGCTAAAAGATTACTGCCCACTTCGCTGCCGATACTTTTTCGCTTGGTCGGGGTCGACCTTTTTCATCCGCTTGAGAAGCTCGTTACCACCCTCCGGCCGCTTGATCGTCGGAGCCGAGGGTCCACTGTCGTCCCCAAGCTTCTTGGTTCCCGGGGAAAGGGGTTTTGTCAGTCGATCGCCGTCAGTCATGAGTTCCTCTTAAGATGTTGATGAAGGTTTCTACGTCGTCCACCTCATACAAGTGACTTGAATACATCATATCGGGTTTCAAATCGCATTCGATGAGCTTGCCTTTGCTTTTGAAGGTGATTGATTTCCAGCAAGCGGTGTGGACGTAGTCCGCGAACTTCGTTACCGCGACGCTCCGGGCAAGCGCTCGCGTGCCGTCTTGATTACCAACCGTGCAACCTTCGATCTCCTCGTCGCTGGCATACGGTCTGACATGGCCCATTCCCTCCAATGCGTGATATAGGCCGGCTTCGGGGTCGATGTTGTGGTATTCCAAGTCGAGTGAGCGGATGGATGAATCCTTCCACGATCCACCCTCCTCCTCCATAAAATGCTCGAGAAGATAGCGCTTGGCTGCCCAATCGATCTGGTGGCTGACGTCGCGCCACTCGCCCGACCTCAGGGCCTCGAGGATTTGGCGACACTCGACAATCAGATCTTTCAGTTCGTCGGGCAGGTCGAGCACTTGCTCGGCCGCCGCGAAGTAGGATTCCAAGATCTCGTATCCCGTGGTCCAACTCCGGCCCTGAAGTTCAATTTTGAATTCCAAACTTAAATCGCGGCTTATAGATTTGGCGGATTCGACTGCATCGCGAAACTTCCAGGGGGGAGTGTGCCCTGCTTCTGCTAAGCCGATTGCCAGCTTTACCAGTCCGACTTTGCGCGCCGTAGCGTGGGGCATCATATTGGCGTCGCCGGAAATCACATGCAGGCGGATCCACTGCTCAGGGTCGGCGTGACACTCGTCTCGAGTGTTGAAGATGGGCCGGCGATAAAGGGTTTCTGCATTGAGCGGCTCGGTAAAGAAATCGGCTCTTTGGCTCAGTTGGAAGTCCACCCAGCGACCGGATTCGCTTCCCACCTTTCCGGAGCCAGTCAAGATTTGCCGAACAACCAGCATTGGGAGCACGGCCTCATAGAGCCTCTCAAAGCCGATGGATCTAGGCACCAGATAGCTCTCGTGGGTGCCATAAGAAGCGCCGTGGAAGTCGGTGTTGTTTTTGTAGACGTGGATCGTTTGGTCGCTTTCTGCCGCATAGCGGGCAGCGGCGCTTAACACTGCAGATTCGCCATATCGGTCATGGAGCGCGAGAGATCGCAAGCTGAAGCATTCCGGCGTCGCGTACTCGGGGTGGCCGTGGTCGTTGTAGAACCGCGCGCCGTTGGTGAGGATTCGGTCCGACCTGAGGTCCTCTGCCCGTTGCGGCGCGCGACCCGCATCGAACTGCTCGTCGATGGGATCCACCGCAAGCTGCTCCAGCTTGAAACCCCGCAAGTCGGAACGTGGGGATTCATACCGGTAATTCCAAGTAGAAAGGCACTCGCCCGGATAACTCCGAACGAGTGCCTTCGACTCATCCACCTGATCCTCCGCTCCGCGACCTTCGACGAGTAGCCCGTACTCAGTCTCGATCCCGGCAAGGATCGGCCGCATATTAGCGGCGGAACACTAAGAATCGACCGGTGGTTGGGAACTCCGCAGGGAGCGTACCGCCGTAAATCGGATCCGTACCAGACATCAGAGTGAACTGTCCTGAACCGATTCGTTGAATCTTGCCACCGCGCTCTTCTTCGTCGTCGCTTGGATCATTAAGGTTGACCAAGTTTCCGTTCACGTCTCGGAAGGCGCTGACGGTGCCCTCGATCTCGTTGAATGCATCGCCAGTATCGATCTGGCCAATTGGGTAGGCCCGAATGGTCGTCGGGTCACCGGCATTTTGGCCGAAATCGATTTCGCCGAAGTACATCTTCGTGATCGTGTTGCCGCTGCGACGGATCAGGATTACATCCTGAACAGAAAGCTCCCGAAGAACCATATTGCCCGACTGAGCATCGAAGACTTCTCGCTCCTGACTTCGCGGGAACGTGATCATCTCGAAGGTGCCGAGTCCGCCAACTACGTCTGCAAGGTTGTAGTACGTGCCTTGGAGAGCGTTGATCTTAGCCGCATCAGGACCGGGGAAGTCGTCGTCGGAAGGATCGTCGTCTCGTGGGTCAGCCTGAAGCAGCGTGTAGGTGCCGAACGGAGGCTTGTTGCCGCCGGGGCTGGGTAGGTCGACGATCGGGCCAAAGGTGCCTTCAACGAAGCCCAAGGCTGTCAGAACTTCGAAAACGCCATTGGATCCACCTTGGGACAGCGCTGCAAAGTCTCCTGAGAAGTAAACCTTGCTTGCGGCGGCTCCGGAGGAAAGCAATGGTCGCTCACCAGATGGAATTCCGCTAATGTCGAACATGATGTAGTCGCTGAGGAACCCGTTAAGGGTGTCGATGCCCTGAACAGGATTCTCGACCAAGTTCGCATCGATGAAGAC
>JAFAFM010000018.1 GCA_023423495.1 Armatimonadota bacterium | reverse complement strand
TCTCCGGACAACGTCGGCAGGGTCTCGGACCTCATCCCCAATTCCCGAGCAATCGACTCCGCCCGGTCGCGCATCATTTGCGTACTTCCGATCATGATGTGAGGTGTCCAATGATTCCAGGCACCTTTCCAAGGATTGGTTTGGATGAGTTCGATCAACCGACTGGGCAAGGACTTTTCGAGCTTGTATTGGTCGATGATCCGAGCGATGTTGGGCGGAGGATGTGGATAGGTGAAGGGTCCCGACCCTATGATGGAAAGCTTGTCTCCCTCGACATCGGACATATAGAAAACAAGGGTCGTTGCCTTTGAGAATGCAATGCCAAGGCCGCCAGCCTTGATCCGAGATAGCCTTGATCGGATGCCGTTGATGTCGTCGATCGGAGCTCCCGAGTTCAGAAGGACTTGATTGACAAGCTCCAGGTCTTCCAGGGTCACGCCTTCGCGAGGCGCTTCAAGCAAAGCCGACATCCCACCCGACACCAGAAAGATCACAAGGTCGCGGTCCGATACAGAATCGGCCAGCAACAGCATTTCTGCACCAGCCAGGAGGCTATTTTTGTCAGGTACAGGATGACCCGATTCCAATATCCGGCAATGGTTTAATGGGTCGGAATGGCCGTATTTTGTGACGATCAAACCCTCAGTAATTCGGTCGCCCAATACCGATTCGACACCTTGCGCCATTGCAACAGACGCCTTACCTGCCCCTAATACCAATATGCGATCGAAGTCGTTGAGGTCGACTGCCCAGTCGTCGGCGATTAAGATCTCGCCATTCAGCCACAGCACTTCCCGTATAAGGTTGTCTCCCCGCGCCCACTCGAGTGTGCGTCGGTAAACGTCGAGCGCCAGTTCACCCGCCCGGTTTCGAGGTTGGGCGACGAGCTTCATTGGAGCAAAAAGCCTTGCTCCTTCAGGAATTTGAGTTGGTTTTCCCGGCCTGTCATGTGGTCTAGGTCCACGCGGCGTCCTGACCGCATAGACCAGCTCACCTCGCCTTTCATGCGCTGGGATTCATAAAACTCCCGCATCCGCTGGTCATAGTCTCCCACTCCGACTTCACGATCGTATTTCTCCCGGAACCAAATAGATTCCTGGGGCAGGCGCGGTTTGATCTCAGCGGTAAGCGGTTCCTCGGGCCAGCCCAGGCACAAACCGAAGAGGCCAAAGGTTCCTTCTGGGAGGTCGAGAAGCTGCTTTACTCCTCCGGTATCGTTCCGCAGCGCGCCGATGTAGCAAATTCCAATTCCAATCGATTCCGCGGCGCAGACCAGCCTTTCCGCCGCCAGCGACGCATCTACCACTGCCATCGTGTAGAACTCGGTATGCCCGAGTCCTTCAGCTTTTTCACCAACCGCCAAGGCAGCTTTGCGAAGCCGATAGTGATCCGCTATGAAGGCCAGGAAGACGGCGCAGTCCTTGACGTGGCGGTAGTTTTCGCACATCGTCGCAAGCTGCTCCCGGGTTCCGGGGTCCATCACGCTCACCACCGACCAAAGCTGCAGGTTGCTGCTGGTCGCGGCGCTTTGAGCGGCGGCGATTAACCCTTTCAGCGTATCTTCATCGATTGGGTCTGGCTTGTACTTCCTTACCGACCGGTGGTTAAGCAACTTACCGAAGTCGGGCAGGGCAGGCGGTTCTGTGCCAAGTCGAAGCCGCCATGCGTCGGCGGGAGATTCGTCGAACATGCGGTCATTGTAGTAGGTGCCGACACCTGGCGGGCAGTGGCATGGACGACTCGTGCATGTGTATCAGACCGACTCGGTCGTGGCTCGAGTAGGGCATCCCGTCCAGACTCTCGAAAAACCTTCATTACGGGATCGTCTTCATCAATCAGTGGTCATCCTTGACCATCGTTAACTCCTCCCCGGACTCAAACTTGTTGAAAACGGCTCGTCAAACTCCAACTTCACCACCGTGCAGTCCGGGTCGACCTCCGAGTCGGGAAAGTCGATGTAGATGTTCCCAGGGATCTCGCACCACTCCGCGCTGCCGATCCGGCGCTGGGTTAGCTCACGGCCCGATCCCACCACGGTCGCCCGCTTCACATTCCCACGGATTCCACGAACCACCACTTGATCAACCGGCCGATCAAAGAGGAACAGGTTTAGCTCGCGGCCATCCTTCGAGGTCGTCGTCGGGCCGTAGAAAAGACCCGCCGGGATGCCTACGCGTGTGCCGTATATGGCGGAAGCATGCTTCCTCATCCACCTCCCGAGACCCTCCAGGCGGTCGATCTGCTCGGGCTGGAGCGTGCCGTCCTCATAGGGGCCGACATCGAGCAGAACGTTGCCGCCCAGCCCAAAGCACTCTGCACACATTCGGACGATCTGCCGAACGGACTTGTGATTGTGGTCCTGAACCTGATACCCCCAAGAATCATTGATGGTCACGCAAAATTCCCAAGGACCATCGGGGGCAACGACAGGTTGGCCTTGCTCGGGTGTGGCGTAGTCGCCATAGCCGAGCATTCTGGAGTTGATAACGACCTCCGGCTGCATAGCGTGAATTTCGTCGCGAAGCTCCTGCATTCGGAATTGCCGCTCGTCCCGCTCCCAGTCGCCATCGAACCACAGGAGATCGACCTTGCCGAATTCAGTACACAATTCTCGGATCTGCTGGCGGTGAAACTTGAGATAATTCTCCCACCGCACGGCATCTTCTTGTCCCTTTCGCGGATACGCGAACGAATTAAGCTGCTCGTCGGGATCGTCGCGGTGCCGCTCAGGTCTGAGGGTTGCGTAATCGGGGTGCGACCAGTCGAGTTGAGAGAAGTAAAAGCCGACCTTGAGTTGATGCTTCCTAAGCGCCTCGACATACGGTGTGATCAAGTCCCTTCCCGCCGGAGTCTTTTTCACGACGCTAAGATCGTTCGCTTTTGTGTCCCACAGGGCCACCCCATCGTGGTGCTTTGTCGTCAAGACGGCGTACTTCGCCCCGGCTCTTTCGAATAGGTCTGCCCATTCTTCCGGGTCGTACTTGCGGGCGGTGAATTCGTCGCACTGCGCCATGTAGTCTTGGTGGCTGATTTTGCCGTTGAAGAACGCCCAAGACTCTTCTATTCCCTTGACCGCATAAATTCCGTAGTGGATGAAAATGCCAAGTTTGGCGTCGAGGAACCAGTCCTGCATCATGTTGGCAAAGTGTAGCTTGGGCGTCCCCCATGAGTACCTGGACCGTCCCGGTCCAGGTTTAGTCCCGCTTGTGGCTAGCCCGCGCGCTGATTTGGATTGGGGTGCCCTCCAACGGAAACGCCTCCCGAATCTTGTTCATCAGATACCGCTCATAGGAGAAGTGCATCAGATCAGGGTCGTTGCAGAATAGCGCGAACTTGGGTGGACGCGTACTGACCTGGGTCGCATAGTAAATCTTGAGTGCTTTACCCTTGCTGGTGTAGGGGCGCGAAAACAAGGCGTCTTGGATCAGCTTGTTTAGCTGGCCCGTGGAGATTCGGAACGAGTAGTTTTCAACCGCTTGAAGAACAGCATCCAATACCGGTTCCAGCCCGGCCGACTCCTGGGCGCTGGTGAAGGCAACCTTCGCATAAGAAAGTTCAGGGAGCTCATTTTCGATAATGCGCTTCATATCCTTCTTGATCTGCGACCGTTGCCTTGGATGGCCGTCCGGTGGCTCCTTGGTATCCCACTTGTTGACGGCGAAAACGCATGCCTTGCCCTGGTCGAAAGCAAGCTTGGCAATCCGCTTGTCGCCGTCGGTGAGGCCCTCATTGCCATCGATGACCACCAATGCACACTCAGCGCGGTCGATCGCCTTCTGAGCACGGTTGACCATGTAGTACTCGACTGTGCCCTGAATCTTGCCCCGACGCCGAATCCCAGCCGTGTCGATTAGCCTGAACCGCTCACCCTTGTACTCGAGCATGGTGTCGATCGCATCGCGAGTTGTGCCGGCGATGTCAGAGACGATCATCCTCTGCTCTCCGGTAAAGGCGTTTACCATGGAGGATTTGCCCACGTTCGGGCGGCCGACGATGGCGACGCGGATTTCCTCGATCGTTTCCTCTTCCTTGGTTGCTTGTGGCAGATCAGCCACGATGTCATCCAAGAGGTCGGCAACGCCCCGACCATGCAAACCGGAAATGCCGCGCACATCGCCCAACCCTAATTCGTAAAATTCCGTGACCAAAGTGTCTCGACCAGGATGGTCGGCTTTATTGACCACGATGTAAATCGGCGCTTTTATGCCGCGAAGCTTATTGGCTAGGTCGATATCGTCAGGATGGACGCCACTCGTGACGTCGGCGAGGAACAAAACAGCATCAGCTTCTGCAAGCGCGACATCGGCCTGCACTCGGATCTGTTCCGCCAACGGATCCTCTTCCTGAAAGACAATTCCACCCGTATCCACCACCACGAACGGTTTTCCGTTCCACTCGCCTTCTGCGTAGAGACGATCGCGGGTGATGCCCGGCGTGTCCTCCACAACCGCCACCCGCTTCTTGATAATGCGGTTAAACAGGGTGCTTTTCCCGACGTTCGGGCGACCTACTATAACGATAACGGGCAGTTTGGATCGCATCGGGGATAGCTTAAGTTACCCGACCAACGTCCCAACCACTTGAGACGGTCCTGCGATGATATCGTTGAAGGAATATGAACTTAAAAGCTGGGGTCGTCCTGCTTTTAGCTTTGGGGGGAGGCTTTTCAGCGGCGAACGACAACGAAATAAAACTGCGAGATCTAGAGGCGCCGTCCTTCTATTTCCAGATATTCGGTGGCCAGTCCATGACCATCTTGGGCTCCGAAGATCGCCGGACCACCTTTGGAATTGGACTTGCCTACGGTCGGCCTGAGCCGAGATTCCATGTGGATGGGGTCGCTTCTCAATTGGTTTACGAGGTGTACTACGACCGTAATTCCAGCCGTGGAGCAAGCGGGCAACCGCCCAACGAAGCAGACACCTTTGGCGCGTTGGCTTATGCAAGATTCCGCTGGCCAACCAGGCAAGGCTTTGGATTTTATGCAACAGCGGGGTGGGGCCTGCAATACACGGACGAGACTTCCGTGGACTTGGACAGCAAGATCAATTCCACGCCCATGCTTGGCTTCGGGATTTCTTGGAATGGGCCAGGGAGAAGGCACTGTCGGCTTAAGATTTCTGCACATTTCCAATGCCGGAACGGTCGGCCGGAACCAAGGCCAAAACCAACTCCACTTGGTTTACTCCTGGAAGTTCTGAAGAAGACGGCCCGACTCAAGCGCTTTTTGAATCCGGCTTTTCTTTTCGTCGGCAGCGAGAAGTTGTTCCACTTGTGCGAGAACAATCTCGCACGCAAGACCAGATTGGATTGGACCTGCGACTGCCGGGTTGCGGGTCCACCATACTGATGCAGACTCCGTATCGACGGTCCCAATTAAAACCTCGCTTCCATCCACGACCACTGTCGTTGCGCCCGCGCTTAGTGAAGCGACTGTCGTTTCCATGCCGCCACTAGACGCGGGTGAGTCCGTGAGCAAAGCAACCTGAATTTCCCTTTTCTGGAGTTCAGCCAAGTCAGGCTCAAGCTGCGTCGAAATTCTTCCCGGTAACTTAAGCAAGGCACCGCGCTTTGCACTTCCGAGCATTTCCGACACCTTGGCTAGTACTTGGTCGACCGACCGCAGCACATAGACGCGGTCGTCCTCAGACGGAGTAGCAGCATTTGCTAGTGCTTTCTCCAACGTCTTGGTTCTCGTCGCAAAGTCGCGCTGCAAGCGCTTGAGCAGTTCGGGCAGAGGCACTGGTCGGCATAGGCGGGTAGCGCCTTCTTCCACCATGATCGCCCCCTTGCTTTGCAGTCCTTGAATGCCTTTATAAGTGTTGGCGGCAGGTTTGTTGATCCCTTGGGCGATGCGATAACCGGTCGCTGGAGACTCCTTCGCCAGGAACATGTAGATCTCCGATTCGAGACCCGTAAAGCCAAACGGCACCAAAACCTCACTTGCATTCATGAAGTTATATTAGTAGCTTTTGTTACGATTAGCAAATACTATTCGACTTGTTCTAGGTCATCCACTCGGACGACAACCACCGTCGTGTTGTCGCTCCCGCCACCCAGCAGTGCCAAACCGACAAGTCGCCATGCAATTTCACTCGGGGGCCCTTGGCGCATGGTCTCGGCAATTTGGTCGTCGCCCACATGGTTCAAGAGTCCATCTGAGCATAATAAGTACAAGTCGCCTTCGGCCACATCCCACCTCGAGACGTCCGGATTGAGGGCATCCTCAGTTCCGACCGCCCGAGTCAGAACATGCTTATACGGGTGGTTTTCCGCTTCTTCAGGAGTCAGCGCTCCTGATCGAATTGCTTCTTCGATGTAAGTGTGGTCTTGGGTGAGCATGGTCAATTCACCCGACCGCAACCGATAGACGCGAGAGTCCCCAACCTGGACAGTAAATGCTTGATCTTGTAAAAGGATGAGGCCGCTTAGGGTCGTCCCCATGCCACGCCTGGAAGGGACCGCTCGCGAAACGTCGAGAACGTAGCGGTTTGCCGCGGTTACTCCACCCGACATCGCCACTTCGGGCTCGCTGGACGGATGGTTCAGATACACATCGATGAAGGTCTTGGCGGTAAGTTCACTTGCGATCTGGCCCGCCGCATGGCCGCCCATGCCATCGCACACCAGAAAGACCAAACCCCGAGATGCAAGCGTCGTTGCGTCCTCGGGGAGAAAATATTCGAATTTGTCCTCGTTGTTTTCACGCACCCGGCCAAGATCCGTCTTGCAGGCCACCGTGACTCGGGGGCGCACCCGGAGTTTAGCTGAGGTCACAAGTTGCTCGGCGGCATATTCAGCAGTGATTTCTTCCATCAATTGTCCGCCTTTTCCGCCAGAACAATACGGAACTCCAAACTGCCCAGCCGAATCACATCCTCCTGCGTAATCGCCGTTCGCATGTTGGGTGATAGCTTCGCATCATTAAGCATGGTTCCGTTGGTCGAGCCGGTGTCGGTGATAAACAATCCATCCTCGACCACCTCGATGACCCCGTGCTTTCCGCTGACATAAGGGTCGGGAATGGGCGCATCATTTTCGGACTTGCGTCCAAAGGTGTTCAGCCCGACTTTCAACGGCAAGTCGTAGCCGGACCCGACCAACCTGGCCGGAGCGACCTCCACCCGAGGTGGAGCCGCGATCGCCGCCGTCTTGTTGCTTGGAATGGCCGCGGTAGCGTTGCCACTTGCTGCACCCGGCAATGATATCCGAGCCTCGAATCCTCCGAACGATAAAACTTCCGAACCATTAAGGATCTTGGCTTCGCCGGAATGGACCGTTACTCCATCGACCTTGGTGCCGTTTGTCGATCCCAGATCCTCCAAGCTTAGGTTGCCGTCGGTATTTGAAAATTGAGCGTGCCGACGCGAAATTCGACCGTCCGACAAGCCAATATCTCCTTCACGACCGATGACGTTCGTTCCCGGTCTGATGGGGAGCTCTCTGCCACTCGAGTCAACGAGCATTGGCAACTGGACCGCGGGCGCCCCAAACGCGTCCGCCGGGAGAGCACGGTCAAAGATGAGCCCGCAATCCACACAAAACATGACACCGGCCGGGTTGAATGTTTTGCAGACGGTGCATTGGACCGGTTTGATCGTGATGGTCGCATTCAACGTCGGCGCGGTGCCCATCATCGTGCGGTTGGGGTCAACAACGGGGGGTGCTCCCAGTTGCGTACGATTTGGGTCGCTGGAAAGCGCCTGGGTTCGATTGGGGTCAGACATATTGGCTCTCTAAGGACGGTTCCAGATTGCGATTGAGTTTACGCTAGCCGGTGATCGAGATACTTGTATTCGGTCGCACGTTTCGCTGGCGGGTTATTCGCCCGTCCAGCCACTTGACTTCCACATCCACCGGCTTGTCATGATCTCCGAGTCCGAAATGCAGCCGCAGATCGTTCTGATTACCCTCACCAGTTCCCGCTTCCACCTGTCGGGTTATCATTGTTTTGCCAATCTTGATTCGTACTTGCGTTCCGATTGCCGAAGAGTCTCGTGTTTTGCCGTTCCCTTTGATCTTCACCAAAAGGCAGTTCTTGCTCGGCCCCTCGTTCCGGAATAGCTTTCCACCGGAAATCAAATCCAGCCGGCCGTCATTATTTAAGTCCGCCCATGCTGCTTGATAAGTTGGCGGAAGACTAGCGACACCAGCCTTCTGAGTTTCGTCCACAAACCCACGTTCAGATGCGTTTCGGAACAGAGCCGGGAAGTTCGGGCGCTTAAAGGATGCCGTGGCATACACGGTTGTGAACATCAGGTCCAAGCGACCGTCGTTATCGTAGTCGCCCGCCGCGGGTGTTGCATAAGACTCCTGGTAATGCACACCCCAGGTTCCTTTGTCCTCAAACGCAAACTGCTTCGAAGCACCAAGATTTAAGTACATGCGGGATTTGGGCTGGTCTCCGCGATTGTCTACGTGCGCA
>JAFAFM010000310.1 GCA_023423495.1 Armatimonadota bacterium | reverse complement strand
GAATAGGACGAGGTGCCGGCCAGGAATTGGCCGGCAACTTCAATCAGCCCAATCTATATCCGGTTTCAGGAAGCTCTGAGTACCGAGCGCCGGCAAACTGTGGATGCACCCGCGCAATCTCGTCCATAACTTCGCCAGGATTGAAAAAGGGCGTTCCCGGCTTCATGCGAACAAGTATTTCACTGAAGATACGCCATGCGGGCTTCGACTCGCCTTTCGGATCTAAGACCGGCTCCATGCGCTGGACACGTCGTTCGCAATTGGTATACGTGCCGTCTTCTTCCGCAGGAGCAGTCTGCGGCAATACAACGCTCGCATAGCTGACCGCCTCCGTCTCCGAAATTCCTTGGTAGACCAAGAACTCCACATTTTCCAGAGCCCGCTCCACAAGCTCACGGTCCGGGAAAGTCTCCAACGGGTCCATACCAAACAACCAAAGAGCCTTAATTTCCCCGTTTGCGGCCGCTTCCAATATCTCGCGGGAGTTCTTGCCTTTACCACGGAAGAGCATCGACGCACCTTCGTCATTTGCTCTCAGGCTGTAGCTGTTGAACGTGGTACCTGGGATCTGTGACAAGACCTCTGCCCCGCCGGAATTCTGGCTGGAAACGATCACCGTTCCCTCTAGCAGGTCTCGCGCCGCCGTGATTTGGTGTGCCTCCACGCCGGTAAGTCGTACGGCCTCATCAAGGCTAATCTGGCTGGCCAAAGCTTGGGCAAGATCTGCTTCCGTACCGGGTTTGTAACGAAGGATAACACTCGCAAAAGTGTCAACCTCGGTGGGGCGATCATGAGCCACGATCACCTTTGCGTTGTTGCTAAACCACGCTTTTCGGACGCGAAGGAAAACAATCGGAAGTTCATCCGCGAGCGACGTGCCGAATACCAAGATCGATTTTGCATCTTCCAGCGACTCGATCGAGCTATTGACCACACTTGGGCCGAGATCGGTCTCCATCTGGTGGTCCAGATTCTGGGAGTTGAAAATGTCCGTCAAGAGTCGGTTGGCCAGAAACAGATCTTCATTGCTGTTATCTGATCCCCCCAGCATGGCCACCTGATCTCCACCTTGAGCGAAGGCTCGAATAACCTCTGAATAAGCCCGTGCCCAATTGGACTCGACCAAACGGTTGTCCTGCCGGACAAGCGGCGTGGTCAGTCGCTTCTCCGAATTGTAAAAGTCGTGTCCGAACTTGCCACGATCACAGGTCCATTCCTCGTTCACGGCCTCATTCGTTCGGCCATTGATCCGGACCATCTTGTCGACCCTATAGTCGAACCAAATATTGCAGCCATTGCTGCAGATCGTGCATATTCCCGGCTTAGTTTGTAGGTCCCAAGGACGAGCACGGAATCGATATTCGGCGGAAGTCAGCGCTCCAACCGGACAAATTTCAATGACGTTCCCAGAGAACTTGGACTCGAACTCTCGGAGTTCGAAGGTCGAGGGTTGCATGTCGCCACCCCGAAACCGGAACGCAAGTTGGGCATCCCCGGAAATCTCCTCAGTGAAACGCACGCACCGCCCGCACTGGATACATCGCTCCAAGTCGAGCGTGACGTACTTGCTGAGAGGGAACGCCTTGAGAGCGTGCCGCTTAATTTCGACGTACCGGCTCGTCGAGGGGCCGTAAAAAAGAGTGTTGTTCTGTAGTGGACATTCGCCACCCCGGTCGCAAATCGGACAGTCGAGCGGGTGGTTGATCAGCAGAAATTCGAGGACGCCTTTACGGTCTCGGTGGACCATTTCCGAGTCCGTATAAACCGCCATACCCTCGCTCGCCGGCAGAGTACAGGCCGCTTGGGGCTTGGGCATCTTTCGAATCGTCCCGTCAGGCTGCTTGAATCCCACCTCAATAATGCACATTCGGCACATGCCGACGGGCTTCATCCGGGGGTGGTAGCAGAAGATAGGGATCTCCAATCCCAGCCGCTTAACGGACTCGACGATCAACTCGCCCTTGGGTACCGCGAGTTCGATGTCGTTGATGGTGATGTTGACGGTTTCTACTTGAACAGCCGCTGCCATTTACGATCCTTAAAATGCTTGGGCGAGTCTACCCAGACAAGGGTCAATTCGACATTTCGCCAGCGTGGATTGCGTCCCACTCTCCTTCCTTGAGCAGCCAAGCCAACGCCTCCAGACGACGCTCGAACACCCACGGCTCAACATCCTTTGGCGTTCGAAACCCATGTTCCTTGGCCTCTTGGATCGACCATGTAATGCAGTGCGCCAAGTCAAGCTGGTGAAAGATCACGGAGGCGGGACGCAACTTCGCGCGATCGCTGAGGAAGAACATCGGTTCATTCGCTTTGATATCGGGCAGCATAAACTGCAAATCTTCGCTTGCTTCGACGGCGAAATCAAAGCGCCGGACAAGCTTGACGCCCCACATCAGAGTCCAGATCGACTCTGCTAAAGCCCTTGGATCCTCTTGGCTCTTTTGATTCGGGAAGGAATCGGGGCCCACGTGCTCTTCCAGCCATTTGGTCACGACGGCGCGGTCCGTTCCCTTTAAGATCGAGTTTATGGCGTGCAAGTTGCCAATATGGTCGACAATTTCCTTGGTCGTCCGGATATCGGTTGGAAGCTGAAGCAAAGGCCACTTGGTGTTCACTCTGTAGCCGAGCCGCTCGGCGCGGCCAAGCGACTTCGAGCGAACCGACCAGGGGTCGATGGCTCCGATCTCCTCGCTCTTTAAGCGATCCCGCCGTAGTCGTCTCAGCAGGCTGCCAAATTTGTGCGGCACGTTGCTTCTACTATCCCCTAAATTCTGCGTCCATGCGCACTTCGTTGAACTTAGGAGGTCAATATGCAAGAATCCACCCTGTATGGGCCAACTCATCAAGTCCTGGACGGTGGATTACGGCGATGGCGAGCCGCAAACCGTTCAGATTCCCCACGCTTGGAAGCAGGATATGGATGTGCGATCGGAAGGGCCGGTCCAATACTCAACCCAAATCGAAGTACCTAATTCACCGAGCATACTGTGGTTTGAAGGCGTCAGCTATGAGGCGGCGGTGTCCATCGAGGGACAACCCGTTCTCACTCACCGGGGAATTTGGGACGCCTTCGAAGTGCCCCTCGACCGATGGAGCGGCAAGACCATTAACGTCACCGTCGACGTGACCAAGAACGGCGGCGAGCGGTTCCCCGTGAAGGACGTGGCGAGCGGCTTTCTGCCCTTTGTCTATCACACGTTTGGCGGCATTTGGGGAGAAGTCGAAATCCGCGAAGCCAGCGTTCCCGTGTCCTTCCCAAATACAAGAGTCCAAGTCGCAGGTCACAAGATTTATGTCGACGACCGGCCGTTTCACATTCGCGGATTGCTCCACTGGGGCTGGTATCCGGATTTGGGGCACCACAACGCCCCGGAAGAGGTGATCCGGCGCGAAATCCAGGAATCGAAAAAGCTCGGCTTCAATCTCATGAAGTTTTGCCTCTGGGTGCCATCCCACCGATACCTAGAGATATTAAGGGAAGAGGGCATGGAGGCATGGCTGGAACTGCCCCTTTGGGATCCTTCTTCCGACCAAGACCGACTGGACGAGATTGGCGAGGAGATCGAGCGAATCGTACGTCAGTATCGGCACCACGACAACATCATCGTATGGACCGTCGGCTGTGAGTTGAGCCATGCCACCCCGCCCGTGTATCGAAAGCGACTCGTCGATCTAGTTAAGAATCTAACGGGCTGCCCACTTGTGAAGGACAACTCCGGGGGCGCAGAAATGTACGGAGGTGACCTCCAAGAGTTCGGCGACTTCTTCGACTACCATCCCTATTGCGACACTCCTTTTTATCC
>JAFAFM010000280.1 GCA_023423495.1 Armatimonadota bacterium | reverse complement strand
TCCCTGGCCATTGCCGTGTCGTTAAAACTCGCATAAATGTTGACTCTCATCTCTCGATCTCCACTCGGCACAGATAGACGACTGCCGTTCGCTTAGCGACGAACGGTCCTGAGTTCCGTCCCGCTAGTAGTTTTGAGCGTGCCAGTAAACTCTCGGACGATGGAGACGGAAACTTTGCCGACGGCCCCGGCAACGCGCACCATGCGAGTTGGGATTTTGGGGTTTGGAACCGTGGGTTCAGGCGCGTATCGGATGCTCGAAGACAATCGCGGAGCGATCGAACGTAAGGTCGGGCTGAAGATCGAAGTTGCGAAGATTGGCATCCGAGATTCCAGCAAGCCCAGAGAACTGCCCGACTCCATGTTTACCACGGACCTGCAAAGCATCGTAGATGACCCGAACATCGACGTGATCCTAGAACTCATTGGCGGGGTCGAACCGGCCGGCGAGTTGGTGGAACGTGCGCTGCAAAACGGTAAGAACGTAGTCACCGCCAACAAAGAGCTGATGGCCAAGGATGGCGGCAGGCTAGTCCACCTCGCCAAATCTCAAGGGTTGGACCTCCACTACGAAGCCGCCGTTGGAGGCGGAATTCCTTTGGTGCAGCCCTTGAAGCATCAGCTGGCGGGGAACGATGTACTCAAGATGATGGGCATCCTGAACGGCACCACCAACTACATCCTCACCAAGATGAGCCAAGAGGGGGCAGACTTCGATGAAGTTCTGAAAGAAGCCCAGGCGAAAGGTTACGCGGAAGCAGACCCCACCAATGACGTGGACGGCTTCGACACCGCCTACAAGATCTCCATCCTTGCTTCCATTGCTTTCGGAAAGCAGGTCCCAATGTCCGGGGTTTACCGAGAAGGCATTCGGAATGTATCCAAAGACGATATTCGTTACGCCGACGTACTCGGCTACACGATCAAACTGCTGGGGATTGTGGAGCCGGTGGCCGATAACCGGCTGCTTGTCCGGGTGCATCCGACGCTCATCAAGAAGTCACACCAGTTGGCCAGTGTGCAGGATGTTTACAACGCCGTCTGGATTCATGGCGACTTTGTCGGTGATTTGATGTTCAGCGGACGCGGAGCTGGTTCCGACCCCACAGCTTCTGCAGTGATTGGTGACCTGATCGACGTTGGGCGGAACGTGGCGATGGGCGGGCAGGGAAGCGCCATTCCCTGGGACATGGGAATCGAGACCGAGCCCATCGAATCCCTGGAAACGGAATACTATCTGCGCCTTGTCGTACAAGACCGACCAAAGGTTCTGGGACAGCTCGCGATGATCTTCGGCGAATACGATGTCTCGCTGGCCGCGATGGAGATGCGTGTCATCGATGCCGCCCAACAACTGGGAGAGATCGTCTTCCTCACCCACGAGTGCCGGGAAGGCAACTTCCGAAAGGCCTTAGAAGAAGTGCAGAAGGCCGACGTCGTGGTGAACGTCTGCAATTGGATTCGGGTGGAATAGTGGATCCCCGGCTTCTGAACCCAATTTGGCACTCGCTAACCTCAAAGCATAGCCACATGGCGGTTGGCGGTGAAAACGCCAAACGGTATCCGCCGACGGTCACGCCCTTCATTGCTGTGCCCGAAGCCACGCCAGCTAGCAAAGCGGCACTCGACAAGCTTGTCAGTGAAGGGGAAACGGTAGGAATTCTCTCCGTGATTCCCGACCTTGGGGAGCATTGGGCAACACAGAAGGAGTTCGAGATCCATCAGTACATTTGGGATGAAGACACCGTCCCGCCAGCCGACGCCGAAACCGTGCCGTTGGACGAATCCCACATCCCAGCGATGCTGGAACTCACCAGCTTGGTCTATCCCGCCTATTTCCGGGCGGAAACCGCCCGTCTGGGCAACTACTTTGGAATTATCCGCGGGGCGCAGTTGGTTGCCATGGCCGGAATCAGGATGGCGTTCGATGGCCATCAGGAACTGAGCGCAATCTGCACCCATCCCGACTTTCGCGGCCAAGGCCTTGCTGCTCGGCTGACCAATCATCTCATTGCCCACGTTCATGCCCAAGGGGACGTCCCATTTCTGCATACCGAATGGAACAACGACCCGGCGAAAGCGCTTTACGAGAAACTCGGCTTCAGGATCTCCAACAAGCCGCAGTTCCGGGTTGTTCAGAAAGTCTCATAATAGGTCCGTGCGACGGACCATTGCCCTGCTCACTTGCCTGCTAGTTTGCGCCGCCGCCACCCTTCTCGCCTGGCAAAGCAAGCCACCCAAGCCCGAAGACACCGTGCGTGCGTTCGCCAAAGCCCTCGCCCAGGACGACTATCCCGCGATGGCCCGATTGGTGCTGGGAGGTAAGCCTGACTTCGATTTCGCGAAGCTGAGGACTGACGACCAAGAGCTCAAGACGGTCTACACACGGTACGACTTCACGGTTAAAAGTGTCGAGATTACGGGCGATAAGGCGATGGTCACGATCGACAGCAAGTCGGAAACGAAAGGCGAACGATCCGGGGACAACGGGATCGATAAGGTGCCCCTTCAGCTGATAAACGGGGAATGGAAGATCATTCCCGACGACATGAAGGGTGCCACGGGATATTTCATGGAGCGCAAAGCCTATGTCCTAGCCAATCCCGAAAAGGTCTATGCCCAGCTACAACTTGCTTATGGTCCGACCAGAAACGTCGGCGAGGTGGAGAAAAAACTCGGCCTGGAGCGAAGCCGGTTCTTTGATGAGATCTTTGGGATGACGGATCCGACCGACGATTACAACGTCCCCTGGCATGGATACAAGTCCATGACCATGGTGGAGCACACCTTGGTCCTGTGGCCGGTCGGTAAAGCCGACGAAGTGGTCTTCGACATGGGCCTGGAACAAGCAAACTATCTCACCTATTGGAAGAGGGTTAATGGCAAGCCGAAGAGGATTTGGCAGTACAAGGTGACCGAGGACG
>JAFAFM010000218.1 GCA_023423495.1 Armatimonadota bacterium | reverse complement strand
GATTAAGGATGCTCCTGTACCCAAGGGCGCTTCCGAGCTTGTAGTCGGTGGAGGATGCTTCTGGTGTGTCGAGGCCTTGTTTGAAGATTTGAAGGGTGTCTATGCGGTCGAAGCGGGCTATGCGGGCGGACCGTCGAATGCCAATTACCAGAACATCGGCGATGGGGCTGAGGTCATCAAGATTTTTTATGATCCGAAGGTTGCTTCAACGGCGGACCTGTTCCGAATCTTTTTCGTCGCCCATGATCCGACAACTTTGAATCGCCAGGGACCCGATTACGGAACGCAATACAGGTCAGTTGTATTCTTCAAGGGTGCGGAGCAGCAGGCGTTGGCAAAGAAAATCTTGGTGGAGGCCCAGAAACAATACCGGGATCGGATCGTAACGACCTTCGAGCCGCTGAAGAACTATGTGCGGGCAGAGGAATATCACCAGAATTACTTCGTGAAGTACGAGCGCGCAACTCCGGCTGAGCGGGCGAGAATGAATGCTGGCTACTGCTCCGCAATCATCGAGCCCAAGGTGCGCAAATTCCGTGAGAAGTATTTGTCGAAACTAAAAAAAGGAACCGACTAAACAGGCAACGGTGACGCTGGGCTTCGTCGTTCTTTCGGAATCTCGATAGCTTCTTTGCCGCTTAGGTAGCGAGCGGTTTGGCAGTCCGACTTGATGAATTCTTCTGGGGTCCCCTCCGCCACGATTCGACCGCCGTGCTCCCCGGCGCCGGGCCCCAATTCGATCAAGTAATCGGCTGCCATCATCGTCTCCTCGTCGTGCTCCACCACAAGTACCGTGTTGCCGAGGTTTCGAAGCCGCGTCAGGGTGTCGATCAGTTTTCGGTTATCGCGCTGGTGGAGGCCAATCGAAGGCTCATCCAAGATGTAAAGACAGCCCATCAACCCGGATCCAATCTGGGTCGCCAAGCGGATCCGCTGCGCCTCTCCACCCGCAAGCGTCCGGGCGTTCCGATCCAACGTCAGGTAACCAAGGCCGACGTTCTCCAAAAAGGCCAAACGCTCAAGAATCTCCTTCACGACACGCTCGCCGATGGCCTGCTGCCGCTTGTTCAGCTTCTTCCCTAGCCCCTGAAAGAAGGCCAGAGCATCATCGACCGCCAAGTTCGTGATTTGCGAGATGTCGCGTTCTGCAATCCGAACATTTAGACATTCCGGCTTCAGCCGCCGACCCTGGCAGGTGGGACAGGGCCGCGTCGACATGTATTGTTCGAGATCGTTTTTAACCCACTCGCTCTCCGTATTTTCGAAGCGCTTCCGAAGAGCAGCTAATACGCCGTCCCATTGGGAACGGAACGTGCGCTCTGACTTGCCGTAGCGCATGACCACGTTGATCGGTTGGGAGAGCCCGTGCCAAACTGCCTCCAATCCTTCATCGGGGATCTGGTTGACCGGCAAGGAGGCATTAAACCCGCAGGCTCTCCCGACGGCGTCGAGCATTTCCGGCCACCAGTCTTTGACTTCGCCGGACTTGTACACGAAGGGAACGATTGCGCCATCACGAAGCGGTTTTGACCGGTCGGGGCAGATGAGGTCGATGTCGAACTCGGTCTTTGTACCGAGCCCCGTGCAGTCTGGACAAGCTCCAAACGGAGAGTTGAACGAGAACATTCTTGGCTCGAGTTCTGGCATTGAGAAGCCACACTCGGGACAGGAATAGGATTCGGAGAAAAGCATCTCTTTGGGCTCTTCTCCAGCAGATTCAAAAGATAACGTAACGAGGCCGCTGCCCATTTTCAAAGCCGCTTCGATGGAGTCAGCCAACCGGCGATCCAAACCTTCCTTGATCACAACTCGGTCGACAACGACTTCGATGGTGTGCTGCTTGTAGCGATCCATCGGAATGTCGTCGGTAACTTCGTACATTTCGCCGTCGACCCGCACTCGGACGTAGCCGGCCTTATTGATGTCCTGAAGCACGCTCTTGTATTCGCCTTTGCGGCCCCTGACCACCGGGGCAAGGATCTGCAGCTTCGTGCCTTCAGGGAGTGATTTGGCGGCTTCGACTATCTGATCCGTCGATTGTCGTTCGATCGGCCCGTGGCCGTTGGGACAGTAGGGAATACCGACTCGGGCGTAAAGGAGTCGCAGGTAATCGTAAATTTCTGTAACGGTGCCAACCGTTGACCGCGGGTTCTTGCTAGCGCTCTTCTGATCGATGGAAATCGCCGGGCTGAGACCATCGATGTGGTCGATGTCTGGCTTGTCCATCTGCCCCAAAAACTGGCGTGCGTATGCGCTCAACGATTCAACGTATCGCCGCTGTCCCTCGGCATAGATCGTGTCGAAGGCAAGGCTGCTTTTCCCAGATCCAGACAAGCCGGTGACCACCACCAACTTGTCCCGTGGGATTTCCACGGTTACGTTTTTGAGGTTGTTCTCCCGCGCCCCGACTACGACGATCTTGTCTTGAGACATCTCTCGTATTTTACCTAAATGGGTAGACGAAGTTATACCAAAGGGCGGGCTCTATTCCCGTTCGCCAATCTGGATTTGAATGTTGCTTCCATCCGTGCCTGAAGAGTTCAGTTGATAAATGCTGTAGGTCAGGAAAGAGGCAAATCCTGTCCACGCCAGGTAGGGCACGAGAAGCCATGCGGCCGTCGAGCGCACTCGCGAAAAAGCAAAGATCGTAGCCATGATCGCCACGACGTGGCAGAGGATCTCGACGAACGAACCAAAGAGGTTTTGCCAGGCAAAGAACAGCCAACTCCAAAGAACGTTCAGGATCAGTTGGACGGCGAACAGGATCAGGGCCATAGTTCGCCACTTTGAAGCCGGCGACCGCCATACCATCCAAAGGGCGACGCTCATCAGAAAAAAGAGGACCGTCCAAACGGGTGCGAACACCCAGCTCGGCGGGTTAAAAGCTGGCTTGTTGAGGGACGGATACCATGCCTGCAACCCTTGCATAGTCGCCTGGCTTCCCAGAAAGGAGGCTCCGAAGCAGATGAGCAGGCAAACGAGCAACGAAACCACGACCTGAGCTTTAGAATCCGCCATCGAGACTATGTTGACTTGTTTCGCGCGTTTGAAGTTCATGCAACGATTTGGTATTCAAAGCGTCACACCCTGCGGAGGTACGAATGATTTGTACATTACTTGCCGTTAGCGTCATGGCATCGACGCCGAAGGAAGCGACGATGACGATCGCGGGAGCTTCGATGTTCAAGAACGGTTATGTTGTCGTTTTGCGTGAAATGTCGGTTCCTGCCAGCGGTCACTACCTAGTGAAGGAGATTCCCCAAGGTTCGCTTGGCACGCTTTGGATTACCGCGACCGAGGGCACCAAGCTGAACGAAGTGGTCAATTCCCTGAATGATCAGGTCGACGAGGTCAAAGGAGAGTACGGCACGTTAGACCAAATCTTGGCGGCCAACAAAGGCAAAGTCCTGCAGTTTGAAGTTTCGCAGCCTGAAAACAAGCGACTGTGGATGGAAGGAAAACTGCTGCTTGTATCGGGTGATCTGGTCTTCGCGGAAAATGGGAATGAACAATTCACCATTCCCCGCAAAGACATCGTGTCGATCAAATCTCGCGAGAAATTGATCTACACCTTTAGCAGCAAAGTCCAGAGCAAGGTCCGAGGCCTCAGATTCGACGTGACCACCCAGAAACCGGGCAAGGTGTTCATGGTTAGCTTGGAACAAGGCATCACGTGGGCACCCGGTTTTGCACTCGACATTTCAGATCCAAAGAAGCTGATCTTATCTGCCAAAGCAACGGCAATAAACGATCTCGAAGACATGATCGGCGCTGACTTTCGGTTTGTCACTGGCTTTCCGAATATGAGATTCGCGGGCACGATCGATCCGTTACTTATGCATTCAAATGCAGATCAATTCCTTCGAACTATCTCCGGCGGCGGCTTCGGTGGTGGCGCCGGTCCTGGCGCTTCTCGCGCAGGCGAGATGATGAATCAGAAGGCGGCTGCTCCCATGACTGCCGATGCCATTGCGCAAGTAATGGATATGGACGGGGACGGGATGCAGGCGGGCGATCTGTTCTTCTACACAAAGCAAGATCTAACCCTCAAGAAGGGTGAACGGGCTCTCTACATGCTCTTCCAGTCCGAGTCGCCCTACAAGGAAATCTACACTTGGCTAGTGGATGACTCCACGGTAGACAACGTGGAATACCGCTTTCCGAGCGGCGATCCGGGCGAGGTCTGGCACAGTGTCAGATTCCGGAATACATCCGGGCAGCCATTGACGACGAGCGCCGTGACCACCTTTAAGAACGGTCAAATGCTTGGTCAGGACATGCTCGTTTACACTCCTGCGGGAGCGGAAGCAGAAGTCAAGATCACTAAGGCTTTGGATATCCGCGTGGAGAAGAACGAGGAAGAGCTAAAACGCGAACCCGGAGTCATTACTGAAAAGGTCTATCTTGGCCTCGACCGGCAAGGAAGCCGCATGTATGACGAAAAACCTCTCTTCGATCGCCTCTATGTGAAGGGGACGCTCGTTCTGCGCAACCAGAAAGCAAATACCGTGACCGTGAAGGTGGCGAAAAACCTGACCGGAGAAGTGGGCCGCGTTACGCATGACGCCAAGGTGACGAAATTGGCAAAAGGGATTCGCGATACCAATCCAACGAGCTTGATAACGTGGCAGGTGGATATCGGACCAGGCAAGGTCACGAATCTGGAGTACGAGTTCTCGATGCTCGTAAAGTCGGCTCGGTAGTCTACATGGCCAGGATTCCCTGTTAAGAATCCTGGCTTCTCCTATGCATCCATGCCTGGTTTGCCGATATCACGGATCACTTTCAAAAAACCAGTGGTACTTTCCAATTGAGCATGGCAAGAAAGGCGGCCTTTGAAAAGTCTGATAAAACGCTAGTCCCCGTACTGGCTGCCCGCGATGCCGTCCACTTTCCCGCGCTGATCAATACGCTAAGCGTCGTTCGCGAACCCAGCGTTCGGGCGATTCGCAAGTCCATGTCTTCCGACCGCCGCGTACTTGTACTAAGCCAAAAGGACATGGGTCAGGAAGATCCCCAGGTCAAGGATTTGTACGTTGTTGGCACGCTTAGCGAAGCTCTTCAGGCATTACCGATGCCGGATACCTCGATTCGCGTGGTGCTACGAGGCATTTCGCGCGCGCGGGCGACCAAACTCATTTCACGGGGAGGCACCTTTTGGGCAGAAATCGAAGAAGTCCAAGAAACTGAGTCCATCGATGTCGAGACCGAAGCCACGATGCGAGCC
>JAFAFM010000145.1 GCA_023423495.1 Armatimonadota bacterium | reverse complement strand
GAATTAGAACTGCTTAGGTTCGTAGCACGCAATCCTGGCACCCAAGTGCGAGAGGTTGTCGACTATCTGCATGCCCAGCGCGGATGGGTTCGAACCACCAGCCTGAAAACCCTCGATCGACTCCGTGAGAAGGGATTGATCGAGCGAGAGGAAGTCGAAGGCACCTACCGGTATCGATCGACCTTAACCGAACAAGAGATCGAGGAGACCTTGGTGCATCAGTTCTTGCGGGACAGCATGCAAGGTTCGGTTAAGTCGCTGGTGTCCTATTTGCACAGTTATCCAAATCTAAGCGCCGCCGACCTCGATGAGCTGAAGAAACTGGTTGAAGACCTGGAGAACAAAGATTCGTGAACTCGTTTGTGATTATTGAACGATTGCTGTGGGGAGCTTGGAGCGGCGCGATGGTCGGCATCTGCGCGTGCCTCCTGTGCAAGGTAAAGAGCGTTCACCCCCTCGTTAAGACTTGGGCCGTCCGCATCGCTTTCGTCAAAGCTCTCTTGGCCCTGGTGGTCGTAGGCAATGTCTCCGTTCTGTATCGCTTACCGTGGTTGACCCAGGAAGTCCAATGGCTTCTCGTTACAGCGTGGGCACTTGGTGTGGCGGTGGTTGTGACTTACGCCGCCAAGGGTTACTGGTCGGCACATCAACTCCAACACGGTTCAGCGCCGATGAAGGAATTGTCGGATCAAATTGGGATCCCCGTCCGGGCATGCTCCAGCTTGCCCGAGCCTTGCATCGTCGGGGTCATCCGGCCGACAATTCTTGTCCCCGCTGGTAGCGACGTCGATCCAATGGTTTTGGAGCACGAATTGGCGCATGTCCGGCATCTGGACCCGGCATTTGGATTCATCGCATGGATCATCCAGACGATCTTCTGGTTTGTGCCTGGGTCGAGCCGGTTGATCGCAGAGCATGGGTTCGCTCAGGAAATCTGGGCGGATTTGAGCGCCAGAAAGCGGCTTGCAGTGGCTCCGTCGAAGCAGGCCCGAGCGCTTCTCACCGCCACCGAGAACGGGAGTTCGCCGACGCTATCTAGTTGCCTGGGCTTTCGTGGCGATGCGGCTGAGGTAGCAAGAAGGATCGAGGCCATGTTCGTAGGTGGATACAGCAAGGTGTGGGGCGCGCTCGGATTTGCCCTCACCATTCTTGTCGCCCTGCCGCAGAATCTAGATAAAGAACCGCATCCAGTGCTGTTTTCGCCCGATTCGCGCGCCGTTTCACCATCACGGGTGCCGGTGATCGCAGAACCAGTGTCGCCTTCGAGAACTTTTGATCGCAAAGCATCGTAAAACAGAAAAATCAATCGTCTAACGATTTGCGATGCGTAACGACAATTACCCAAGCGCCTCAGAGATGGTTCGTAACTTGGCGGACATCCGCGTTCGCCACGAAGTGTTGCTTACCGACGGTCGGTTCCGCATCGTTAGGTTTGCCCGACCCTTCTTCGATGGTTCCGAGTATTGGGTGGTGAACGAGAAAGGCTTCATGTGGGAGCCGGCTGACGATTGGCATGCCGCTCTCGCTTATCTGGAGTCTGCCGAGGCCAAGGACTACCAGTGCGAAAGCACCGTCCTATAGCTTCGCGCAAATGTGCCATAATTAACGCTTCGGAGGCATCGAACCAGTTTGATCTACGTGACCGTTCAACCAAATGAAAGCATCGACTCGGCGCTAAAGCGCTTCAATATGAAGCTGCAGCAAAGCGGCCTGCTTCGCGAACTCAAGGAGCACAGCCACTACGAAAAGCCGAGCGAGAAGCGACGCCGAATGAAGCGACGACGCGCTTCGCGAAACTAGCTCCATACACTTTTTGTCCAATCATCGTCTCTATAAACAGATGTTTTCGAGTCTAGAGACTTACCTTTTCGCCCCGAACACCCCAGGTTCTCGGGGCGTTGCGCATTTAACAAACGAATCTGTCGGCTCAGCACTCTCAATGTCGAGAAATGGCCGCTGCATCCTATGGATCCTGACAGTCCTCGCACGATCTCAATCGTAAACCGGTCCGAATACAAAGTGCCTTCGGCGAGTCTGAAGCGAGCCATCGAATGTGCACTTCGACCGCACTCGGTAAGAAGCGGTGAGATTTCCGTGCTGATCACAGAGGACGAGGAAATTCGTTCGCTTAACCGGCTTTACCGCAAGGTCGACGAGGAGACGGATGTCTTGACTTTTCCTGCGGACAACCCGCTTCTGCTGGGCGACATCGCCATCTCCGCACCCTACGCCGAGCGACAGGCCACAGCCAGGGGTGTGTCTTTGGAGCAGGAACTTGCGTATTTGGCCATTCATGGCGCTTTGCACCTGGCTGGGTTCGACGATGAATCCGACGAGGACCGATTGGAGATGGTCGCGGAGATGAACCGAGCGGCTGTCGCCGCCGGGCTGCCTCCCGACGAAAACTGGTTCTCCATCCTGCACGAGGCAACCCGATGAGCACGACCCGCAAGCGTGATATCGTCGGACCCTTCCGCGTGGCGCTCGGTGGACTTGTCTACACGTTTCGTACGCAACGTCACATGCGATTTCACCTCTATGTGGTGCTCATCGTGGTGATGCTGGGAATTCTCGTGAACCTGCAGCTACGCGAAATGCTGGTTCTGCTGTTCACGATTTCGCTGGTCTTGGTTGCGGAAATGTTCAACAGCGCCATTGAGGCGACGGTCGACTTGGTGAGCCCGAATTATAATCCGATGGCTAAGTTCGCCAAAGATATAGCGGCGGGCGCAGTCCTGATCACTACGATCATCGCCTTAGCTGTTGGTGGACTGCTTATCTTGGGTGACAACCGTTGGGAGCAATTGAAGATCAATCTGACTTCCGACAACCCGGGTTTACCGTTCGTTGGCCGCATGGTGTTGGGTGGAAGCGTCGTTTGCACGGTCGTCGTAATCGGTAAAGGTTTGGGTCAGCGGGGACGGGTTCTCCAC
>JAFAFM010000084.1 GCA_023423495.1 Armatimonadota bacterium | reverse complement strand
CCCCGCTTCGTTATATCGCCTTTACCGACCGGCCGGCTGAGGTTGACCCCCTGGCTGGGTATCAGCTTTTGCCTTGGTTAGCTCTGCGAAGGCCTGTTTCCAAGGCTCCTGCAGGTATTTGACCTTGATTTCAATTTTGCTCGCTTTTAGCTTGTCGGCGATCCGCTTCTCCGGCTCATTTGCCTTCGAACCCTTCATAACTTCAAGCTGTCGCTTGGTCATGACTTTCATATAGTTGTTGATCTGCCGAGGCTTGGCCGCTTCCTTTCTCAAGATATAAAGCTTTGTCCAGGCGCTTGCACCTGGTAGCTTCAGCCACGTAGTGCTCCGATCTTCCGGCGTCTGGTTGATGACATCACGGAGGGCAGGAGGAAAGGTGTCGGGGTACAGAACTGTTTTGAATCCCGTGTCCTTCGCCGCCTTATTTATCGTATAGCGACCGGCGACAGTAGCGAACATGTTGCCTTCCTTCAGTTCCTTGTCCACCAATGCCTTAGTCTTCTCATCCGGTACCTGTATGTACATGACCTCAGCTTTAGCCGGCTGGGTCGAGAGTGCCTTGTTACTCTTGATGAACTCAATCACTTCATCTTCGGAAACCTTGGCGCCCTTTGCTTGGAGCTTGTAGCGAACCAAGCGCATAGCGAGTTCTCGCTTAATTTGATCGATCGTGAGTCCCTCCTCGCTCATGCGCTTAACGAAGGCAGGTTCACGCTCTTCTTCCAGCTTTATTTCGGCGTCGATCTCTTCGGGCTTGGGATATACACCCTCATCCATCGCCACTTGACGAATTATTTCGTTTGCAATGCATTCTTGCAGAGTCTGAAACGCCATGGAGGGTTTTAGAGATACGGCCGTATCCTGAACAATAACCCGCCCGGTGCTCGCATTGACTTTCAAAGTGGCCGGGTTGACCGTAGCCACCACCAGTCGTTTCCTTTCCATGGTCCCGTAGTACTCGGACATTGGAATGTTTACGCCATTCACTACTGCCAGAACGCCAGAACCGCTGTCACCGCCACCGCAACCGGCAACGGCAAGTGCCGCAAGACCTGCAAAAAATGGAATTTGTTTTCTCAAATTGCTTCCTCGATATCTAGGTTGTGAGGATACCATCCGCCATTTTCTAACCAGCCGGCAGAATCCCGTTCAACGATAACGCCATTGACTCAAAGATCGTGCCATGATACGCCTACGCGCAGATATCTAGGCCAAATGTGTCTGTTTCGGGCGGCTGAGGAGTCTCGGATGCCTCATCGGGCTCAACTTCGAGTTCGTGCAACTCTAGCCGATCACCTTCTTCCTTCTGCTGCCGACGTCCATCCTTTCGGCTCTGGACGCCACCCGTGGGCTGCGCCACGATCGGGCTCGGACTGACGGGTTGAAGGCGGTCGATATGCCCCATGGTGAGGCGCGTGCGTCCTTAAGTGTGGACTGCACCCTCCGCTCGCATGTAATTTCGTAGGCGATTCATCGACTGGGCTTGGAGTTGATAGATCCTGGATTCGGAGACTCCAAGAACCCTTCCAATTTCCTTGAAGGTGAGACCCTCAAAGTAGTAAAGGGCGACGACCAGCCTTTCACGGTCGGGCAGCTTGTCAACTCCCGCCGAAAGGATGCGTCGAATTTCCTTTCCTTCAGCTTCTCCGCCTGGGTGAGAATCTTCGTCTTCGATTAATTCGATAAAGTGGATCTGGTCGTCGCTCTCAGAGGTGCTCAGGATGTCGTCGAGGGAGAAGATGTTCGTTCTGCCCATGCGAACCATCAGTTCAGAAACTTCGCTGGAAGTAATTCGCATGTGCTCGGCAATTTCTTGTTCCGTGGGAGGACGGCCAATCTTTGTTTCCAGAGCGCTCGTCGCTCTATCCAGTGCCCGCAGCTTTTCACGGATGGATCGTGGAACCCAGTCCTCTTCTCGGAGCATCTCTAGGATCGCGCCTCGAACCAAGGCGATCGCGTAGGTTTCAAACTTGACGTCGCGGCTTGGGTCGAATTGGTCGACGCTTTTGATTAGCCCGATTACTCCCGCGCCCACGAGATCTTCGCGATCCAGTCCCCCGGGCAAGCTCGTCACCAACCGGCCAGCGGTTATTTTGACCAAATATGAGTAATGGTTGATGAGCTCGACCCTAGCGGTCGGATGTCCCTCAACCTTAAATTCTCGCCATGCGCGACTAAGCTGTTCTGGTGAAAGCGGCATACTTCCTCTAAAGCCCAAACCCTATCCTAGGCCGCCGGTAACACTTCTTCCTCGACTTCAGCTTCTTCCACTGTTAAGTGGCTCTTCCGCTGACCCGCAAGGATAAGAATCACCTGCCACAATTGCGCGGCGATCCATCCCAAGAAAAATACCAGCACTGCCCGGGTAAGACACGTGACCGGATCCACCTTCGCGAGAATTCCCCCTGCCAAGGCAACCAAGGCAGCTATTCCTGCGATTATAAAAGGCATCCTGCCCGCATTCCTCCCAGGTCTTTTCGACCTACATATTAATGGTGGCCTATTCCTCACGGTCCTGTAGGGAATCCTTGCAGATTTTGCGAGGTTTTTCTCCCGGGAACCTAAACTAACCTATGAAGTCAACAAAAAAGCCGCTCATCCAAAGGGATGAGCGGCTCGTTTCACAAGATATCAGCTGGCAGGTTGCTCAGCGCTTGGCGCTGGAGCCTTGCTCTCGGCCTGTTGCTGATGTTGCTGCTGCTCAGGAGAGTGTCGGTCAGAGTATCGCTCTCGGCGAGGCACGTACTCGCGTCGCTCGTTGGTCATTTCAGTCACGACATAGGGCAATAAGGCCATCTCTCGAGCCTTGCGGATCGCGCTGGCGATCATTCGCTGCTGCTTGGCAGTGTTTCCGGTCTGTCGACTGGGCAGAATCTTGCCTCGATCGTTCAAGAACCGTCGGAGAATGTTGATCTCCTTGTAGTCGACGGTGTCGATTTTGTTGATCGTCAAGTAGCTGACTTTGCGGCGTCGCTTGCTCTTAAAGCGGGGACCGCCTTCAACTCCCGCGTCTTTATCGGCACGCGGAGCGCCGGACCTCTGGCCTTGGACTTCGGCAGAAGCGGGGGTCTCCGTCTTCTGCGGCGTGGTTGCTTCTTCGCTCATAGTTCTTCAAACGCCAAAGATCGAATCTTGGCGGAACAGAAATGATACCCGACAACGGGCATCGGCCGTGACCTGATGCCCGTTGAGACGTCCTGGAGTTTTAGTTTTGGCTGCGCGCCTGGGCAACCTGCCAAGCCCGCACTTCGAATGTCTGATTCTCGCTCTGCACGCTCGGATCGTTTTGCGCAATCTGAGTCGCTTCTTCATCACTCTGGGCGATGACAATCGCCATGGAGCCTGGCAGATCACGCCACGGACCACAGAAGATTACTTTCCCTTTCGCTTGTAGATCTCCTAAGTACTTGTTCTGCGCATTGATCACGCGAAGTCGAACATTGGCATCGCTGGCGGCATCTGCATTCAGCGTGTAGAGAATCGCATGAGTTGGTTTGCCGCTGAACGAATTCCCGAAAGCGCTCCCGGACCCACTGTGCGAACCTCGGGCGGAAGAAAAGCTGGACTTGGATCCCGAAGAGCTTGCGCTGCTCCGAGATGATGAGGAGGAGGAAGCTTGCGAGTTTCCACTCTTTGAATTGGATTGGCTGCTGTTGTTTTGACTCGTTTGCGCTACAAGAAGGCCAGCCAGTGAGATACCGATTGTCGCCAGGACGACGGTTTTGAACTTCATATACTTCTCCCGATGCATGGTTGCGAGGCCAACGCAAACAAATGTACGATGCAAGGGGGACGCAAAATTCCGGAGATTCGTTCTCGGTCAGCTTAAAAGCTTGGTCGGATTCTCGAGATATTTTTTGACCACGTTGATGAAGTTCGCTCCGACAGCGCCGTCCGTGACTCGATGATCGAACGAACAGGTGATGTTCATACGACTGCGGATTTCTACCTCATCATCGTCCGTCGCAACAACTCGCTTCCTTACTGAGCTGATTGCCAAGATTGCAGAATTGGGCTGGTTGATAATAGCGAGGAAGTTGTCCACGTCGAGCATTCCCATGTTGGAGATGGAAAAAGTGGAGCCACTCAATTCATCCAGAGCAAGCTTATTATCCTTCGCTCGGCGGGCCAAGTCTTTGACGCGATCACTGATTTGTCGAAGGCCAAGCTGATCTGCATTGTGCAACACGGGCACAGTTAATCCTTCAGGTAATGCCACGGCTATTCCAACATGAACGCCGCCTGGTTGCAGCAGTGTGGTTCCCTGGAAAGCTGAATTGACGACCGGCATGTCGCGAAGCGCAAGAGCGCACGCCTTCACCACGAAGTCGTTAATGCTGACTTTGCCGCTCTCCTCTTCTTCGAACATCTCACGGAGAGCAAGAATCTTTTCGACGTCGACTTCTACGGTGACGTAAAAGTGAGGGACCTGCTGCTTGGATTCGGTCGTCCGCTTGGCTGTTATCTGTCGAAGTCGGTTGAGTTCGATGACCTGGTCTTCGCCGGTAGGCTGGGATTGCTGAGCAACGGCCGGTTGTCGCTCGCTTGCCGCGCGGACATCTTTCTCGACGATGCGGCCGCCTGGTCCCGTTCCAGAAACATTGGCTAGTTGAACGCCCAATTCCTGGGCGATTTTCTTCGCAAGGGGGCTGGCTTTGATTCTTCCGACGGATTTGGGAGCGCCGTTCGTCGGTGCTTCTATTTTGGGCGCCGATTGCTCGGATTTCGCTGGCGCTTCTGGCGCTGGCTCGGCTTTTGGCTCTGGCTGAGCAGACTCGGTTTTGGGGGTTTCGGCCTTTGTCGGCGCCGCGCCATTTAATCCACCCCAGCCCTCGGGCAGTTTCTCGCCCTCTTTCAGGAGGGCGGCAATCGCTTGGCCAACGGGCACGGTTTCGCCCGCTTGGATGAGGACTCCTGAAAGAACGCCCGTGCCGGGAGCTTCCAGCTCCAAGGTGGCTTTATCGGTTTGGATGTTGCCGATTATGTCGCCCGCTTTGACCGAGTCGCCCTCGTTCTTGAGCCACTCCAACAGGGTGCCTTCCTCCATTCCGTCGCCCATCTTGGGCATGATCACCTCGGTCATCCGCGTTGCATCCTCCAGTTAAAACAGGTTCAGGATACCTCGCGGACGAGCCGAGTCCCGGGGGCCGCTACCAGCGATAGACCGCTTTTTGCCGACGGCGGTTTTTGAAGGTCTTCGCCACGACCATTGTTATCGGGAGAACAGCAAGCGCATACCAGTATTGAGACAGTAATGCGATCCAGTCCGAAGTGTTTGACGCCGAAGTTAACGCGAAGATCAGATTCCCACTCATAGACTTCATGATTGGCAGGAGGCGTGCGGGCATCCCGGTGAACATTCCGGGTTGTGCAATCAATCTAGTATTGCTACTTGGCGAATCTGTTGTACAGATTCAATTTATAGCGCTCCAGCGGCAATATCGCCCCGAAACTGCATGCCTTCAAACCGAATCTGCTCCACCGTTTTATAAGCGGCGGCCCGTGCATCCGAGAGCGTTTCGCCGGTTGCGGAAACTCCAAAGACCCTTCCGCCCGAGGTGGTCAAGGCTCCATCACGCCGAGTGGTGCCGGCATGAAATATTACGACACCTGCATCCAGGGTGGCTGGGAGAGTAATGGCTTTTCCTTTCTGATAGCTTCCGGGATATCCGCCGCTGGCCACCACAACGGTCACGGCATGATTGGAGAGCACTTCGATTTGCGGCAGGGGATTTCCTTGAGCTGCCGCCATCAGCAACTGACCAAATCCACTGCCAAGGCGACGCATTACCGATTGCGTCTCTGGGTCGCCGAACCGGACGTTATATTCCAAGCAGTAGGGCGTCCCGTCCTTGACCATGAATCCGGAGAACAGCGTTCCGCGGTAATCGATTCCCTTGGCGGCAAGGGCTTCCAGGAGGGGCTTTACCGCTAGTTTCTCGGCAGCACGGACAAGGGAGTCGGTTACTGTGGGAACGGGTGAGTAAGTGCCCATACCGCCCGTATTCGGCCCCAGGTCACCATCGTATGCCCGCTTGTAGTCTTGAGCCACCGGCAAACTCAAAAACTCCGTCCCAGAGCAAACGGTGAGAAGCGAAAACTCAAACCCCAACAACCTCTCCTCGACAACCACCGTCGAGCCAGCTTCCCCGAACTCTTGGCGAACCATCATCTGGTCGATGGCGTGGTGAGCTTCCTCGATGGAATTGCAGACGATGACGCCCTTCCCAAGGGCATTTCCGCTCGCCTTTATTACGGGCATGGAGCCCAGGTGGACCAGCTCGTTCGCAAAATCCTTGGCGGATTTCGGGTCTTGAAAGGTTTGATATCTGGCCGTTGGAATCCCTGCGCCGGCCATGATGTCCTTGGAAAAGGCCTTGGATGCCTCCAACTGCGCACCAGCTTGGCCAGGGCCGTAGACGGTAATCCCCTTTGCCCGGAGAAAATCAGCCCCGCCCGCGATCAAGGGGTCTTCCGGGCCCACAACAACAAGGTCGATGCCTCGACCTTTGAAAAGGTCTGCGATACCTTGAAAATCGTGCGCTGGAAAGTCAATACACTCGAAATCATCATCGATCCCTGCATTGCCAGGCGCGACGAGAACCTCGTCCTCTTGGCCCAGTTTCCAGGCCAAGGCATGCTCGCGTCCACCTGACCCGATTACAAGGACTTTCATCGACTCAAATATGGCAGATCAGCCACTAGCTGAGGATGAATTCTTGACCATGGAAAGGAATCTCGACTTCCCAGCCTAAGTCCGTGCGAATCTTTGTCGCCAACGCCTCCTGAGCGTCCGGTTCTCCGTGCACTAGAAAGGTCTTTCGAGGCGCCTGTTTAAAGCCCGACATCCACTTCAAGAGTTCGCCTTGATCCGCGTGGGCCGACAGAGAGTTGAGCTTCGTGACGCGAGCGCGCACGTGCATAGGCATGTGGTGAATCTCAACTTCTGTATCTCCATCGATCAGCGCACGCCCAAGCGTGCCTTTCGCTTGGTAGCCCGTGAAGACAACCTGAGTGGTCGGGTCGTTGAGCCGGTGCTTAAGGTGGTGGATGATGCGTCCACCCGTGGCCATTCCCGACCCGGCAATGATCACTAACGGACCTTTCTGCCGGTTGAGGGCTTTGGATTGCTCTCGGTCCCTGACAAGGGTTAATAGATGAGGCTCCAGCGGACTGTTGTGCTCATCGAGCGCCAACTTCATGTCGTCATCGTGCTCTTCGTGGGCCGCAGCGTACACA
>JAFAFM010000066.1 GCA_023423495.1 Armatimonadota bacterium | reverse complement strand
GCCCTTTGCGATGGCGCGCAAGCTGGGCAAGTTGCCTTTCGACAAGATTTCGGAGGAATACGCGCTGGAATACGGCACCAACGTGGTTGAGATGCATGTAGATGCCATACATCCAGGACAGAAGGCTTATATCGTGGATGATCTGCTCGCCACCGGCGGAACAGCCGCAGCCGCCGTTCGACTTATCGAACGGCTACAGGGACAGGTCTGCGGGTTCGGATGCCTCATCGAGCTTTCCTTTCTGCAAGGCCGAGAAAATCTTCTCGGGTATCCCATAACAGCCCTCATGGAGTTCTGAAAAATGTCAAGACTTCTTCACACCCTCTTCGTCTGCTGTCTGCTAACTTTCGCGCTTGCAATCGAAACTCTAAGCGTCAAGAAAGTTCTCGAAACTCCGAAAGAGTTTCATAACAAAGAGGTTGTTGTCAGCGGCAAAGTGGACAAGTATGAGCAACGCACAAGCCGAATTGGGAACGAATACTTCAGATTCAAACTTGTCGACAAGGATGACAAGAAGGCGATCGTCAACATTTACGGCCAAGGAAAACTTAAGAAGGCACCCGAGAAAGGTGATTTGGTCGAAGTCAAGGGCAAGTACTTCATTGAATCCAAAGTCGGCAGCTACACCTACAAAAACGAAGTGCAGATTAAGCCTGAAGGCTTGAAAATCCTTAAGCCAGCGGAGTAACCGTGGCCGGACCATGGCTCATCGCCGTCATGGGAGAGACGGCCTCGGGCAAAAGTGAACTGGCGGAGGAACTTGCAAGCGCACTCGCCGCCCAGCTGATCAATGCAGACTCCTTCCAGGTTTACCGCGGAATGGACATCGGCACGGCAAAGTCCGAAGCGAAAGACCGTTACCACCTAATCGACATTAGGAACCCGGACGAGGGATTTACCGTCGGCGAGTTTGTCACCCTCAGCCATGAAGTCTGCAAAGAAGCATGGGAACGTCGGCAGTCAGTTGTGGTCGTCGGGGGCACCGGCCTCAACATTCGAGCGCTGTTTGAGGAGTATCAGGACATGCATCATGCGCCTGATCCGGCTTTACGAAACCGGTTAAACGAACAACTGGAACGAAATGGGCTTCAATTTCTCGTAGAGCAGTTGGAGGAATTGGATTTGGAAGCGTACGGAAAGGTCGATTTGGCTAACCCCGTGCGCGTCATCCGTGCGATCGAGCGAGCGATGGGCCAAAAGCCCGGACCGCAAGTCAGGTTGCCGGCCTATTCCAAGGTCAAGTTCTCCATCGATGTTCAAACTAAAGAGCTCAACTCTCGGCTTGAGAATCGAGTGCGAAAAATGGTGCACAATGGGTGGGCTTCTGAGATCGAGAGATTGCGCGAGCAAGGCTATCGCCCACGAGATCCGGGATTTCGAGCAATCGGATACCGACAGATGTGGGACGTGGTCGAGAAAGGCAAGGATCTAAGCGAGGCAATCGATGCGATTGTGGTGGAGACACGGCAGTACGCAAAGAGGCAGCGCACATGGCTTAGGTCTGAACCCAATCTCATCCGCCTTTCAGCCGATCCGGAAGTGTCGCCATTTCGGCAAGCGATGCAGTCGCTTACCGATATTTGAATTTAGGAGTTATTGAATGGGTAAGGCAATCAACCTTCAGGATATGTTTCTCAATCAGGTTCGAAAAGAAGGGATCGCAGTGACGATCTATCTAACGAACAGCGTGCAGCTTCGCGGCCAAGTGCGCGGATTTGACGCCTTTACGGTTCTTCTCGACGCCCCCGGCAAGCCCACGCAGTTGGTTTACAAGCACGCAGTAGCGAGCATTGTGCCGGCGAAGCCCGTAGGAAGTTACAAGGCCGCCAGCGAAATGGAGGGTGGGCACGCAGAGTAAATGATTCCATTCACGAAGATGCACGGCATCGGGAACGATTTTGTGATGGTCGATGCCATCCAAACACCGTTGCCCACAGCTGACTTAACCGCATTGGCAAAGCGCGCAAACGATCGCAAGTTTGGGATTGGGGGCGACGGCTTGATTCTCGTCGAAAGAGGCGAGTCTGCACCCTATCGAATGCGCATGTTCAATCCGGACGGTTCCGAGAGCGAGATGTGCGGCAACGGTATTCGGTGTTTTGCAAAAATGCTCAAGGATCACGGGCATCTTCGTGAGGATCAGGTCAAGGTGGAAACCGGGGCCGGCATTTTGGAACTCTACATCGAACCATCTGGCATGGTGAAGGTGGACATGGGCCCAGCCCGTCTCGCCCGAGGTGAGATTGGCATGACCGGAGATCCGTCTGCCGAGTTTCGTGAAGTCGAGGTAGAGACGGCCATCGGAGTTTTGCCAGGAACTGCGGTTTCGATGGGCAACCCGCACTTGGTGCTCTTCGTCGACGATGCCTCCAAAATCGACCTTACGCAAGTTGGTCCTCCTTTGGAACATCATCCAGATTTCCCTAACCGGACCAATGTTCACTTTATTCAAGTGCTGGATCGCCAAACGCTAATCCAAAAGACTTGGGAGCGAGGAGCCGGGGCAACTTTGGCTTGCGGAACCGGTGCCTGCGCGTCAGGAGTGGCCGCATTTCTAACCGGACGAGCCGAACGCGATGTTGAGGTGAGGCTTCCCGGTGGCTCGCTGTTCATCAGCTATCAGCCTTCGGGACACGTCTTTATGACCGGCCCCGCCGAAACGGTCTTCACTGGCACACTCGACGCTTAAGCCGCTATTTTCGAAAGGAACTGGTGCAGGTTGTACCGGGCCGCGCCAACATAGTCGATGAAGTTGACGCCAATGAGCGTTCCGGTGTCGTCGACATGCGCCACCACTCCCATCATGCGGACGGTCTGAGACGGCGCAAGGGTAATTCGAACTTCGAGAAGTTGGCCCTTTGACAAGCCTTGGCTGATCTTCAACAGAGCGCCATTCAGGCTCAAGTCTTCAGTGACACACACTTGCTCGGACGGTGTCGCATGACCGGTGGATTCATTCACGCCTCGAATAACGGCTGGTAATTGGACCTTGAAGCGTGGGTTCTCGCGAGTGTCCACCATTTCCCAACGGAGATCCTCAAAGGTAATCCAAGCCTGTTCGTCTCGAGTTGAAAGGTCGCTCACCCGGACGTCAGCCTTCGTGTACTTTCTGCCGCTGTCGTGAATGAGGAGCAGGTTTGTCGAACCGACAAACGAGCCACTGGATTCGGCGCTCAGTTCGACGGTTGCTGGAGCCTTGGAAGCCAGCCGAGCCCATGACCACACTGGCTTTCCCTCGGTGTGAAGGAGCAGCATGACGTTCTCCCCCACCATCGGCTCCTGGCTTGGAGTTGGCGCAAAGCTCATACTTTCCATATCGGTTCTCGTTTCGAAAACCTATAGGAATTACCGGTTAATATTTTAGAGAACGTGCTCTTTCTACTTCTCTGCGTTCGTCGTCCTTGGCAATTTTCTCGCGCTTGTCGTAGTGCGCCTTACCTTTGCCAAGTCCAATCTGAACCTTCACTTTGCCCCGGGAGTTGAAGTAAACACTTAACGGCAAGAGGGTGAATCCCTTTTCTTGTGCTTTCCGCTCCAGAGTATCCATCTCTTTGCGATGCAACAGCAACCGGCGGTCACGCCGACGATTCGGCATGAATGCGGCGACCGCTTTGTCATAGGGATCGATATCCATGTTTAGGATGAACATCTGGCCGTTGACGACGCGGCAATATGCGTCCGTCAGGTTGGCTCGTCCCAAGAAGATGCTCTTGACCTCCGCGCCCACAAGCTCGATTCCAGCCTCGACCGTATCCTCGATGTGATAGTCGAAGC
>JAFAFM010000017.1 GCA_023423495.1 Armatimonadota bacterium | reverse complement strand
GTTGGGGCGATCCAAAGCACACCTAGCGGACAACTTATCGTCATCGGGCCAGACGGCCCCACGATCGGCGGCTACCCGGTGATTGGATTTGTAACGCAATCGCACCTTGGCAGGCTCGCCCGCCGCCCGATTGGGGCCCAAATCCAACTCGAGTGGGTTTCGCCTGAGCAAGCGCAAGCGAATCTCGATCAAGCCCAGCGCATGTGTCGAGAGCTTATCAATCTTGTTCAGATTGCCATCCGAGCTGCAATGGGGTAGCGTTCGGATTATGAGAATTCGTTCCTTGGCAATCGCCTGCGCCGTTGCGACAGTTGCCGTCAGCTATGCCCAGCGGAACCCATTTGCTCCCCCTGCGGCCACGCTGCACTTCGCACCATCGCGGACATGTGATCTTATCCATGTAACCGTCGACCTGGATGTGGACTACCCGACCAGAACTTTCACCGGGAAGTCGGTCAGCACTCTTGCGGCGCTCAGGGAAGGAATCTCGGAAATTATCTTGCATTCAGGGCCAAGCTTGACGATCAACTCGGTCAAGGTCGGCGGGAAAGTTGCTCCCTACCGCATCGTGGGCAAGGAGATGTTCATCACCACTGGCCTGCTCCAAAAAGGAAAGCAGTTTCAGGTTGAAGTGACCTACACATCCAAGGATAGCCGTGGAACGGGGTTCGGCTCGGGTGGCGGAGGTTGGCATTGGATCAGTCCCCGTCCGGACAATGCAACGCGCGTTGGTTTCTGGACACAAGGGGAAACCCAATACAACTGTGAGTGGGCACCAACTTGGGATTATCCGAACGATTTGGCCACCAGCGAGACTCGGACGACCGTCCAGGCTGACTGGTCGGTCATCGGAAACGGAGTCTTGGTGTCTGAACGCAGTCAGGGTGGAAAGAAGACGTTCCACTGGAAGATGAACCAACCTCACGCCACCTATTTACTGGCGGTGTATGGCGGTCCGTTCGATATCAAGAAGGATTCATGGGAGGGCGTGGATCTTTGGTACGTCGTGCCGAAGGGCTCCGGCTACCTCATCGATGATTCATTCGGCGACACCAAAGATATGCTGAGCTTCTTCAGTAAGAGGTTCGGCGTCAAATACCCCTGGCCAAAGTACGCCCAGGCCGCCATGTACGACTTCGGTGGAGGCATGGAAAACGTTTCCGCCACCATCCTTGGGGAGGGAAGCCTGACTGAAGCGCGGGACGGCTTCAGGAACATGTCCAGCCTGAACGCTCATGAACTGGGACATCAGTGGTTCGGAGACTTGGTCACCTGTATGCATTGGGGCGACACCTGGCTTAACGAAAGCTTCGCCACCTACCTGCAGATCTTGTACTTCGGCCACGCTCAGGGTAAGGCCAGCTACGACTGGGAGATCGAGGATGCCATGCAATCCTATTTGGCCGAGTCTCGCCGCTACAAACGTCCGTTAACCACGAAGTTATACGGTAATCCCGACCAACTCTTCGACAGCCATAGCTATCCCAAGGGCGCAGTAGTTCTTCACACCCTGAACCGGCTGATAGGTGAAGAAGCCTTTTTCCAAAGTTTGAACTATTATCTGACCAAGTGGCGGCACACACCGGTGGAAAGCGCCCAGCTTCGGCGCGCCTTTGCCGAAGGCAGCGGGATTAACGCCGAGCCGTTTTGGAGTCAGTGGATCGAGGCCCCGGGCCACCCAGTCATCGACTACTCCTGGGTTCACGAGGGAGGCAAGGTTAAGCTGACCGTGAAGCAGCTGCAAAACACGTCCGACGGCACTCCCATTTATGACATTCCAACAAAAGCTTGGATTTCGGTAGGCGGGCGACAAGTAACGGTTCCTGTCCGGCTATCCAAGGCCGAAGAAACTTTTGAATTGGATGCCTCCACCAAGCCCGATGCCGTGCTTCTGGATCCTGATCACGACTTCCTGCGTGAAACACCCAAGCTCAATTGGGCTCAAGAGGAACTGATGCCCATTTTCCGCTATGCCCCGAACTCCGCGGACCGTCAGCAGGCAATGACTCGGCTTCTGGCAGGGCAGCCAACTGCAGCAACGATTTCTGCAATTGTCGATGCGCTGAACACCGACAACGACCTTGAGCAGCCGACCTTTCGATCGGTGACCCCTCTTGGAAATTTGGCAAAGCCGGAACTCCGCGGTTTCTGGACTGCGCAGCTCAACCATCCCAACTTCGACCGACGCGCGCAGGCGGTCGCCGCCCTTGCCAAGCTGCCAAGGGATGATGCGACTGTCACGAAGCTGAGATCTTTGGTGAATCCCACGGCTCCGATTCAGGTGGTTGTCAATTCCATCAATGCTTTAGCAGCTTGGGACAAGGCAGGAAACGCCGACATCTTCCGAAAGGCGTTGGAGATCAAGGATCGGCGAGGTAGGATCAAACGCGCCGCAGAAGCGGCTTTGCAGCCTTAAATTGGTCGCCGGGGAGGCAAGCTCACAGGTTTGCGCTTGCCTTCCCGCCCAACAACCAATAGGCGGCCATCGTTGCAAGGGCCAGCACGACAACGAGCAGACCCGTATGTTCGGCGCTCAGGAACGACGCTGCGAATAGCGCCGCCGGAATGCTTGCCAAGAGTCCCTTCTTGCCCAGAAGCGCGGCCGAGGCCCCAATTCCAAAGGCAAAGGAAGCTAGCACTCCGCCGATATTCCCCAAGTAGTTAGCCATTACTGACGCACCCGCAAGCCCGAACGTGAATAAGCCTATCGACACGGCGTGCCTAACGGGGTCGATACGGAATCCGCAGCGCCAAGAGACAATCGTCAGGCCCAAAGCAAAAAGCGCCATCGCTGCCGGCAACATCGCGATGGTCTGCAAGAAGGTTTCGCGGCCAATCTGGTCGCTGGGAAAACTTATGGCGACCTGTTGGTTGGTAACTACGTTTGAAAGCTTCCACCTCGGGTTTTGACCTGCCACGGTGGGTTGGATGCTTCCCCTTACGAATTTGAGTGCCGAAGGAGATTGGACGCTTAGTTGGAAATCTTCAACCTGCCTGCGGCGCGATCCAACATCGTAGCTCCAAGTTTTTGAACCGACAACGTCGTAGGCCACCTTTGCCGTCTTGGACTCATTTGGTTGAAGGGTTCCCGACCATTCGTAGTTGCCGTCCGACGCCATCCCGACAACTTGGCCGTCTACCTCAAGCTTCAAATCTCCGATGGTTCCCGCTTCCGGCGGTGAAAAAGTGAAACGGACGGTTTGCACAACGTTATCCGGGTTTTTGAAACCATAAGCCCCCTCGAAGTGCATCGAGTATGCGCGATCGCCCAAGTCCTTGAATGTCGCTGACACCTTGGAGATTTGGAAGGCAATTGGCGCCTCTTCTTTTCTTTTGACTTCCCTCGTCAGGAAATAGCGCGAGCCTTTGAGTTCCAGGCGCTCAGCCTGTCCCAAAAGCTCGGTCGCGCTCGATTCCTGCAGGTATGGGGCGAGTAACTCGACCCCCTCGTCTTGAATTCGCTTGCCGATGTCCACCGGGAGAGCTATCGTCCGGGTGAAAGTATTGTCTTTCAAGATGGCGGCGACCGGTCCGAATTGCCGCACCGAGGGCGCGTCTTCAGTTGGATTTGCCACCTCCTCGGCGGCATCCTTCCAATTAAAGGCATCGACGGCAATGGCTCTTGCTTGGCTCAAAGCTGCCCAGCAGACGACGAACATAAGTCCGACCAATCCGAATCCCGCGAGCCGTCCAACCGAGCGTCGAAGCACATCCAAGCTCTCTTTGCTCTCGTCCTTGCGAAATAAATAGGCAACGGCGGCAGCGACCAACGCTAAACCAAATACGATGGCCAGCGGGAGCGCCAGCTTCACCACAAGACTCAGGAAGCTGCCAAGCGCGTTTTGAATCGCCCGAATATATGCCCCAGACATATCCTAAGGACGCACTTGGATTCACTATGTTATGGGCTTTATTGGACCTTCTTTAGCCGCATCTCAAGAAACTTCATCTTTTGCTGGTTGGGCATCAGGACTTCGCCGATTTCCACCCACTCACCTTTTTCCAGCTTCATGGTGTAGTCGACCGTTACCGCATCATTCGGCTTCATTTGCCAACTAAATCCGTTGTCGAGGAGTTTAAGTTCAAAGTTTCCGTTTGGACGGTTAAACAGGTAAGTGGCGAAAGTATATTTGTTCGTCTTCTCGTCGAATGTGATGACGGCCAACGTCTCGTGAAACACTTTTTTGGAGACGTTCTCGCGAAACAGTCCCTCCACCAAAAGCGCTTTCCCCTGCAGCTTAGTTTGTACGTGCTCCGTTCCAGTAAACTCTTGGCGGTTCGGACCCTGTTGAACCCAGCCGGTTCCTTCCCATTTCCCAACTAGAAAGTTCAGCTTTTTTAGCGCCGCAATTTCGGCCGGTGATGGCCCGCCGGGCTCCTGAGGCGTTGGCAGCAAGGCGACGAAAGCAACGAGCGTAGCAAACATGCCGCTATCATAACACCAGCAATGTGATTTCGGTAGGGACTGGCGGCTGACAGTTAATTAGAAGTCGTCGCGATGGATGCGCAGCAAACTTATGCTTGTGACTTCGGTATCCCCGTCGTCGTAGTCGATGTGCAGGGCGTGCCCGACAATCTTCGAGATCCTTCCAGGATAGTACTGACCACCCGCCCGCCAATTACCGTAGACGCGCCAACCCTCAGTCATAAGGAGTGGATACAATTCCCGGACCGGCACATCGTCGCGGCCCCCATCATCAAACTGGACGTCCGCTTGGTCACCGACGATGTCGCAGACCACTCCGGGATAAAACCAGTCCTGCTCAGCGGGCCACCAGGCCAACACACGATCGCCAATACTTGCCACAACCCGACTATATCTGATGGTCCCGCTTAGCGGACACTTGCCGTCTTGCGCACAGGCTTCTTGGCTGCTTTTTTCGGGTGATCATAGC
>JAFAFM010000291.1 GCA_023423495.1 Armatimonadota bacterium | reverse complement strand
GCTTACTTCGGCGCTGCAGCCGGCATAGTGCCGGGTCCACCCGCCGCGCCACTGCCACCTGCAGGTGCAGGAGACGGCGCGGTTGCTCCAGCCGGGGCTGGAGCGTTGGCATCGCCGACGTCCTGGGATCCAGAACAAGCGACAGCAACGACTGAAATAGCGATCAACGATACAATCTTCAAGGTCTTCATGGTCATTAGTTACCCAGTGGCCAGAACCGTCGGAATGCCCGGGTTCCGTCCGCCAAGGTGATCTTCTCCATAACCTTACCACGGAAGTCCATAGCCTTCGCCGAACCGTCCGTTGCTACGAATGTAGACATACCATTCGGGTAGACACAGCTTCCAATTCCACTCGCACCATTGAGAGCTCGCGTGGAAGCGGAAGGACCGGAAATGACGTATCCGCCATGGGGGTTAAACGTGCCACTCCAAGCTCCGCAGAAAACGAAGGGTGTAGTGGATCCGTAGACGCCGACCCACATATCGAACTCGCCCGATTCACTGATCATGACAACGTTGGAGATGTCGCTGACAGAAGTCTGGGTAAGGCTGGGAGCTGGGTCGAACCCGTAACCACCACCACCGGAACCCATAATTCCATCAGACTTTGTCGCTCCAAGGCCGCGCCAGTCAGATGTGTAGAAGGAGACGGCTGGATCGACCGCCGACGCACGGGGGAGCGATCCCATGTGCAGGAGGCGGTGCCAATAGGCTTGAGGGCCGCTCGGCGGGTTGATCTTCGGGTTCAACATGATGCCCCAGTTCTTGGTGTAGGGCTGAATGCCACCTTGCCAAGTCCAGTCTGCATTGGTCGCGTCACCGCGCCAAGACAGAGGGAATGCGTCGTCGTAGTCAGCACAGTACATGATGTTGGCAAGGCCAGTCTGCTTTGTGTTGCTAAGAAATGCGGAGTTCTTCGCGGACTCTTTCGCCTGGGCGAAGACCGGGAATAGGATGGCGGCTAGAATCGCGATGATCGCGATGACGACGAGAAGCTCAATCAAGGTAAAGGCTGATCGGCGATGATTGCATGTATGCATAGTCACTCCAATGGGTTGGAATAGTTTTTCGGATGGCTAATTCGCGGAAATCGCGAAATCAAAAAAAGGTGAGCCGTCAGTAACTTATAAAGGTCTAAACAAACTCTAAAACAGATCTGTGAGGATCCACATTCCTGTTCTAAGTCTTAGACGGTCACACCTTTCTATTTTGATCCATCAAAATGACAAAAAGTCAATTTTTTTCAGAAAAACGTTTCTGACACCTAGGAAGGCATGTATCCAGTAACAAGCTTCGGAAACGACTTGTCGTTGCGCCTCCGGGCTTGTTCCAAACGGTGTCGGATTAACTTGTGCGTTCGGTGAAGGCGAGAGCGAATCGTTCCGACTGGCTTGCCGAGCATGTCGGCAATCTCCTTGTAAGGCACGTTTTCGACGTCGGCCAGGATCACGAGCGTCCGCTGCTCGGCAGTTAGTGAATCCAAAGCTGCTTGCATCTCCTCGCTCAGCGAGGTATTCATCAACGACTGCTCTGCGTTCGGCGCATCATCTGCCATGTCGAAGTACAGACTGTCGTCACCAGCTTCGCGCTGCAGCGGCGCATCATAGCTAACGGCCTTGACACGTCGCCGACGATTGCGGAGTAAGTCTAGGAATAGGCGAGTAACAATTCGGAAAATCCAGTTCTCGAATGGCCGGTCGCCTTCGTAATCACGGAACGACCGATAGGCTCGGTAGAAGGCCTCTTGGGTCAGATCCTCGGCATCGGCCTTGCTGCCCGACAGGCGATAAGCCATGTTGTAAACCTTCTTATAGGTTTCATCCAAAAGCTCATTGAAGCGGGCTTCTTCATGCGGTTCCAGTCTAAAGTTAGTTTCAGCCATTTATTAGGGGCGCCCTTTCGGCGCTAGGGAGTGACACACATGTCACTACTTGTTGGAACATTGGGAACCTGCTTAAGGTTCCAGGGCGAGGCATTGGGCCTAAGGTTGAAAAAGGAGAGTTAGGCGGCTCTCAAGTGCTCTTTCCTCGCTTCGGTGGGTTCATGAAACAGTAAACGCATCAGCTTCCAAAAAAGTTCGATGAAAATCGAACAATGGGACCAGACAGCAGAGCGGGCTGCTTGAATTTCGTATTCGAGCAGCCCGCGGAGAATTCAGGCCTTATTGAGATTTCGGACGACCAGTTCGGCTTGACTCTCAAAAAGCTTTACGAAGGATTCTATAAATCCCTCACGGCTCTCTTGCGACCTCTTTTGTTTCGCATAGCGAGGGGTCTGGACTTCCTCCGCCTTGGTAAATGCACGATTCCAAAGTCGGATCGTGTTGATCATCGGTAACTACCTCCTGATTAGAAACGCGCAACCCGCGCGCGAGGCAGACATTACGGCGTTCTGCGAGGTGGTCGACACTGAAGCCACAATAAATATTACGTTCCGACGCCAGAACCTTTAGGGTCGCTGGGCAGGCCGGCCCAGGATCAGGCGGCCCTTCGGAGGCTGGGCGGCAGCAAATTAGGGGTTAAGTCCTGTTGGGAAGCGTCCGCCAGCACGGCGGCTCGCTCCATAACATTTTCCAACTCGCGGACATTACCGGGCCAGTTGTAGCTTTGAAGGATTGATAGTGTGTCGCGCCCAATCTGCATCGTGCGGCGGCAGTTCTCCAAACAGTATTTGGCCAAGAAGTGATTGGCGAGCGGTTCGATATCTTCGACGCGATCTCGGAGCGCCGGGATGTTTATCTCTACGACCTGCAGCCGATACAGAAGGTCGAGACGGAAGGTGCCATCGTCCACCGCCCGCTTCAGATCTTTGTTCGTGGCTGTGATCAGCCGAACATCGACTTTCGTCGGCGAGCTTGCTCCGAGCTTCTCAAACTCTCGCTCCTGCAGGACCCGGAGCAGCTTTACTTGAACGCTCATTGGAATGTCCCCAATTTCGTCTAACATGAGCGTGCCATTGTGGGCCAATTCGAATCGTCCAACTTTTGCACCTGTCGCGCCCGTAAATGCACCTTTCTCATATCCGAACAACTCACTCTCGAGGAGCGTTTCGGGCAAGGCTGCGCACGAAACTGCTACAAAGGTTTGTTGCGATCTTGTACTTAAGCTGTGAATGGCTTTGGAGATCACCTCTTTGCCAACGCCGCTTTCGCCCGTAATAAGAACGGTTGCCCGTGATTCAGCAACCTGCTGAACAACCTCAACCACTTCTTGCATGGCCGGGGACTCGGCGATAAGTTCAAGTTTGCCCTGACTTTTGGATGACTTTGGCGATTCAGACTTGGTGTTTACGGCCGCGCCGACAACCTTTTTAAGCTGATCCAAATCGAAGGGCTTGGTTACGTATTCAAACGCGCCATCCCGAATCGCCTGGATTGCCTGAGGAATGGTTCCAAATGCGGTCATGATGACCACAGGGGTGTCGGAGGTTGATTTGACTTCCTTGAGTACGTCGTATCCAGAGAGTCCTGGCATGGTGACGTCGGTCAACACGCAGTCGGGTTTAGCGGCCTTGAAGGACTCCAGGGCCTCGCGTCCGTCCGATGCAACGTTAACGGTATAACCAACCTTTTCAAAGGCCACCTGAAGAATGCGCCGGATGTTGGGCTCGTCATCAACAAGGAGCAGGCGTTTCTTGCTCATGCTGCCTTCCTTGCTTGAAAATCAACCGCGAAAGTCGTGCCCTCACCTGACTGTGTAGTGACAGATATGACCGCTTTATGAGCGTCCACTATCTTCTTCACCGTGGAGAGCCCCAAGCCGGTACCAAATGGCTTCGTGGTAAAGAACGGAGAAAAAAGCCGATCCACCTGATCCGCATCCATGCCTGTTCCCTTATCCTCGACCCTAAATCCATCCGCCAAAAGTTTCACCACCACCCGACTGCCCGCATGAGATGCATGCAGCGCGTTAATCAACAAGTTCCTCAGAACTTGTTCCCAACGCGGCTCATCCCCTATCATTTTCGGCATTTCATCCAGAATCTCAACGTCCAGTTGAATCTGTTTTTGTTCAAATTCAGCCCGCATCAGGTTGGTAACCCTCTCAACGAGGGTCGGAAACGCAAACTCTTCTCTTCTCAACTCAATGGGCTTCGCAAAATTGAGAAATTCAGTGCAAAGGTCATTGAGCTTCGCTGTCTCCTCCTCAATTATCGCCGCGTACTCCGAGGCTGAATCCTGGTCCTCCTTGATCATTTGGGCAGCACCCCGAATTCCGGTAAGGGGGTTCCGAATCTCGTGGGCAATTGCGGCCGTTAGCTGTCCGATTTCGGCCAGCCTCTTCAGGCGATCCGACTCCGCACGTTGTTGCTCCAATTCAAGGACGGCGGACCGGAGGTTTGCCACCAGCCGGGCATTTTCGACCGCGAGGGCCAGATGCCCAGCGACGCTCTGCGCCAAGCGAAGATCGTCGGCTGAGAACTGGTGTTTTCCCAGCGCCCGTGCCACGTTTAGCACGCCCACAGGTCCGGCTGGAGTTACCAGCGGGACGACCATTGAGCTGATCATTGCAGACCTTCGCCCGACCAACGATCGAAACTTGGGTTGGAATTCAGCGTCGTTAATCAGCGCAGGAGTTCCCTCGGCCACGGCAATTCCAGCGATCCCCACACCCACTTCGATCACCGAGTCCTTTGGCACCGACGAGATCTCGCCGCAGGAAGCGGCGTGTTCGAGCGGGCCACCCGGCTCCGAAGCTAAGAACAAAGAAACCGCGCTGGCATCGAACCAGGCTTCGCAGCGCTCGACAATGCGGCTTAGAAACGCTTGAAGCGAGCCTTCCTCAACCTCCTGAGGGACTTCGAAGAGGCTGGCAATAAATTGTGTCTCTTCAGAGAAGGACGCGCGGACCATACCGCTAATTATCGGCAGCTAAACGGGCTTTACTTCCTGTCCAACGCCAACAGTGGTGCTCATCGCGCCAATTTTCAAGCGGACCTTGGTGGGAGAAATGCTGATGACTCTTACGCCCGGCGTCACTTCTTCACCAGCGCGGAAGCTCTTGGTCTTGTCGTTCAACTGGATCAAGACCACACCTGAACCACCATCCTGATCCGCGATGATGCCTTTGATTCGGATATTCGAAGCGGTCTGGACTTGCGTGCCGCCTGAGCCCGAGCCTGAGGGGTCCACTGGCAACGGACCCCAATCGTTGCCGAATCGCGGCGGCCTGGTGACGTCCTCCGCCCCGTTGATCGTCGATCTGCCTTCTGGAGGATTGGATTGCGTGGTGTTCCCTTGGTTTTCTATCCTGCCACCATTTGCCGCGGGAACAGGAAGACGGAATGGGTTGCCTGAAGGTTCTGGACCAGCACTGGCAAACAGCTCATGAAGATTCTCCGCGGGTGCGACTTCCTTGCTTGGTGTCGCCCCTTCGCCTGTCGCAATTTGCGCTGTGGAAGGAAGATCGGTTCCTCCGGATGCTGTGGCTACCGGCGGCTCGGCCGCAGGCTTTCGCATGCTTCCCATCACGCGGAATATCGCAAAGCCCAGAATCAGAACGATCCCGAGGACCAGGGCGATAATCTTGGGCTGATCGCCAGGGTTGACCTTCATTTTCCGCCGGCCGCTTCGTCCTTTATGATTCGGGGAGTAATCAAAACGATAATCTCGCTCTTGCGCTTATTCGTGCTGCGACTTCGGAAGAGTTCTCCCACGATCGGCAGCTTCGACAAAATCGGAATCTCCGAGATTGTCTTGGTCATCTCGTCGCGGATCAGACCACCGATGACAACCGTCTCACCATCTTTCACCATGACCGTTGTCTCGGCTTCGCGAGTACTGGTCTGAGGAATGTTGTCGGAGTCGATGTCCGTGATCGTGCTGACTACCGGGTGCACCCGCATCGTGATGTGACCGTCTGCATTGACGCGTGGTCTCAGGAGCAGGATGATTCCAACCGGGAATTCGGCGATTTCCACCGTTTGGGTCCCGAGTCCACCCGCTTGGGCCAATCGAGCACGGATGGTATCACCGATGAAGACGTTGGATTCGTCACCATCCAGAACCATGACGGACGGCTTGGCAAGGATCTTCGCCTCCTTGCTGGTGACCATGGCATCGAGAATTGCGTTGAAGTTCCATGGCAGCCGGCTGAACTGTCCGAATCCTGCCGGACGCGTGATATTTGCACCGCTCAGGCTGCTTCCCCGTGGAAGCTCCCAGAAGTTGAACGGCAGCCAGTCCCAAGAAACACCCAGTCTCTCCGAGAACTCAGGGGAGGTGTCGATTACCTGAACCTCTACCATCACCTGGCGAGGCTTGGTGTCGATCTGCATCAAAAGCCGGAAGGCATCCTCAACTGCAGTCTTTGGACCACGAACGATGATCGTTTTGGATCGCTCCCCTTCCTTAACGGGCTCCTGAGGAGTCTGGGTGCCCTGCTGTTGCTGCGTGCCGCCGCCGGATCCGCCACCCTCTCCGGACGTCGAGCTGCCGATTCGGGCGCTGGTCAGTGGGTTAAAGCCAGGAACTCGCGGAGAATAGGAAGCCGGACCCGCCGTCGCCTGGACATTCGGGGCAACTTCTTTGAGAACCTTCAATAGCTCTGGGGCGCTGCTGTACCGAATCTCGTAAAGTCGGACCAATTCCTCTTCGCTATTCAGGTTGGTGCCAGTGTCGATGACGCCCACCATTCGGGCGGCGGTATCTACTTCCGAGCGGGAACCGCTGATTACAATGCTTCCCCCCGTGTTGTCGGAATTCGTTACCGCTTCCACGACGAGATTCGGATAAAGATTCTTGATCGTTTGCGCCAGCACTGTTGCGGACGCGTTCTTCACCGGAATCACTTGCCGGGTATGAAGGTCTTTTGCCGCCGCTTCTTCCTTCTCTTCCAAATACTCCCGGACCATGACGATTTCAGCGGGAATCGCGGTAACGGCGAGCTTGTCGCCGGCAGCTTCGGCGGTGACAGTTGGGAACGACGCCTCGATCATTTTCGCGGCGTCTTCGGGCCGAAGATACTTCAAGGTGAACTTAACTCGGTTACCGTAAGGCAACACCGCGCGGCGCATATTTTCCGGTGCAGCCACTACGTAGGTGGTGCCTACGCGCTTGTAGGTTAGGCCAGCCGCTGCGGCTGCTCCACGGACAGCTTCCTCAGGGTTTTGGGCAAGGAAGTTAACCGTAATCGGGATGTCCGTTTTCCCGTTGTAAATGATGTTCACACCGGTCTGCTGACTTAGCACCTGGAGAACTTCATCGACGTTCGTCTTAGAGAAATTCACTCTAAACGCACGTTGGCTCTGGGCGACGGCAAATGCAAGCAGCATCACCATCGAGGCCAATATTACGACACGAAATATGGTCTTCATGAGGATTTGTCCGTAGCCCGCCTAGCGGCAGTGGTTGGGGCCTCGGGCGCGGGAGGCAGATCGTTCGAAACATAGCGCGTGATTGTCACGCTCAACTTCGTCACATCGCTCTTGGATTCTTCGGCGCGGCTCCATTTGATTCCGCTGAAGTTCAAGAGTCGAGGCGCACGAGCAATCGAATAAAGGAAAGCTCGCACGTTTTCAAAGGGTCCAACAACTTCGAGGGTGCTCAGCATGGGCATAGCGCCGGCATAGTTCTGCGGCTTGTCTTTGTCCGCAGGGGGAGCAGCGACGTTGGACCAACTGGTGAGGATCACGCCGGAATCGCGGGCGATGGTCCGAAGCCCATCCAAAAAGGCGGCTTGCTCGGCGTCGGAGGCGGGAGCGGTCGGCTCCTTCTCAGCCAACGGCTGACTGCCGATCTCCTGGATCATTTTCACTTGGAAGGCAATGTCCGCTTCAACCTTCTTATCCTCGGCACGGGCCGCTTCCAGCCGCTCATGCTGCTTCCAAGTAATCCAGGCCCCGATTGCCAAACATAGAATCGGAATCAGAATTGCGAAGATTCTGTATTGACTCAGTCTGTTCATGGCTGGGCTCCCGGATTAGCTCCTAGTTGCGCGGTCATGCGGAATTTGACCACCTTCCGTTCATCTTCGGGTCTTTGGTCAAAGGATTCAATGAATGCGCTGCGGAAACCTTGCTGGGTTCGGATCCGGTCGAGCGTCTTGATCATGCTCGCTTCATCCACAGCCTCACCCGCTACCTTAATTTGGTTTCCGTTGATGTCGATTTCATGAATGCCAGTCTTGGCATCCAACACGCTAGTCAGGGAGTCCACAACCTGCGGGACGGGCACACCGTGAACGCTCAGGGCACGATAAGCCTCTAACTTCGCCTGCCTTGCCATTGCTTCTGGCACGGCCGTTTTGTGCAGCTCGGCCAGTTTGACTTTGTCGTCTTCCACATGGTGTTCGACTTCGTTGGCCTGCTTTCCGAAGAAAAATGCCGAACCGACCGACGCCAAAATTACGATGATCGAGGCGACAAGGGACGTGGCAAGAATCTTTTGCTGCCGCTGATTCTCGGCTTCCACGGGGTCAAACGGGCTGAGGTCGAATAGAGGTATCCCAAGGTCAGGGAATGTCGATCCGATCGCGAGTCCGTAAGCCGTGGCGTACCGGAAACCATCATCCCCCGGAAGTGGTGCTTTGGCGGTTTCAACCGGCAGGTCCAAGTGTTCCGCCAAGAGATCAGCCAGGGCAGCTTCTTTCGGCTGGGACACGGCTAATACAATTTTGGCGACCTGCGTATCCTTATCGAATTCCCGCTTAACGTACTCCAGCGTTCGCTTCAGCTCGATAACGAGTTGGTTACCCACGCCCGTTCCTGCTTCGGCGCGTAAGAATGCCGGAACGGCATCCTCGGATTCGATCTGCATGCCCCGTAAGAATGAGTCATCGGCAGAGTCAACCGTAAGTTCCACGCGCCGGTAAATCCGCAGCTTGGACTCAACGACCACTGCGATTTCGGCGATGTCGCCGGTCACCGCCACGAACATCGCGGGCTCGGGGGAGGAATGATGGACTGCGCAAACTCTGATCAGTCCGAGAGAGCCAGGCTCGATCGCAACTTTTTCGACGCGCGCGCGCTCGGAACCGTCTCGAACCGAGTTCAGAATTGCCCCCTCACAGGCCATTACGAGAGCTTGCGGTTCGGACTCTTTGTCCCCCGCGCTCTTGGCAAGCCGAACGTAATCGAACATGCCGCCGAAGCCGCGCACGATGCCGTAATGCTGAACCTCGCCATCCAGGATGGCTTTAAGCTCTGCATCCGGAACCTGCGGAATATCTAAAACGCGGGTGGTGACCGCTTGAGCCGGTAGCCCGATAACGGACTTTCGAGACGGGGTGTTTAAGTCTTTAAATAAGCCACGGAGGGTTTCTGCGACGATCCCGGGATCGATTGGAATGCCCTTATCCAACCCAACGGCCGGCAATAGCGTGGATGCGTAATGCTTGATAGTTCGGCCATCAGTAGAAACCTCTACTGCCCGAATATCGCGTGCGCCGAAATCGACGCCGATCGAGGCAATCCCTTTCCTCGCCACTATAGACTCCTAGTTGTTTCGTTGCCTTCCATGTGCAACATCCTGCAAAAGTTTTGGAGAACCACCCTCTTGGCGTTCAAATTTCTGTGACTTTTGCCGACGACCCTCATTCTAAACCGGTTTTCCAAAAATGTCAAGGTTTCCACCTAACAGCTATAGTTTCGTTTTTCTCGGGCTGTTCCTCAGCCGTATCTGGGTGCGGAAGGATCGCGGTGTCCCCTGTAC
>JAFAFM010000337.1 GCA_023423495.1 Armatimonadota bacterium | reverse complement strand
CCCCAGGGGTGACCACGTATCTTCCCTCGATGCCCAGCGAAGGTAGCTCCACGATTTGGATGTAGGTTCCACGATTGGAGTAGGGAATTGGAGTCTCGCCGGGCACGGCAATTGCGGGGGCGACATATCTTTCGCCCGCATTTGACTTCGCAAGCTTTTCGGTAGCGTCCTGAAGTGCCTTTCGGACGACTTCGCCGGGCTTCCGCGTGCCCAAGTAATTCACCTTGGTTTTGCCTTCAAGAGCCTTGAGCATCACACTTGGCTGAGCGATCAAACGGAAATTGTCCGGGGAAACAAAGTTGCCGGTTGTTTCCATGAAAAGCTCCTCCCGCAACTCGTCTAAAAAGTAGCGATATTCCTGGGCCTGGACTGATCCATCTAACATCCAGCCGTCGAAACCTTTTAAGCGGGTGCCTTGCCACTGAGGCTCGACAAACGGCTTGAAATACGGCCAAGTTTCATCCGTTCGAGCGATTGTCCATGCGGCGCGCTCAACATCTGAGACGCTGATTTTCGGATTGTTGAGGGCCCCCAGCAGTTCCGAATTACGGAAGATCCTCCCCCAAACCGGAGTGTCCAAATTGGGCCACCACGAAACTGGCTTGTTATTCCAGTTAGCAAGGAGACCGGATTTCGGATTATCAACCCTAGGCATGGGGAACATCCCTGACCAATTGTTGGCTTTGGAGGCTAATGTCGGGAATCGGGGGTCTATGGATGCGCTTCTGATTGGTACGATCCCGGTGTACCGATAACCAGTATTGCCGTCCAAGGTGGCGAAGAAGCAGTTGAAATTGACGGTTGCGAGATCGATCGCGGAATGAATCTCGGCAACGCTCTTCGCCTGCCCAATCTGCACGACGCATTCCAGAGACTTGAGTTCTTTCCCCCGACTGGCTGATTTTCGGGCGAAGATGACTTTTGCGTTCTTGCTCTCCAACACAACCGGTCCGGAGCGAGTCCGCCGTTGCACAACAGTTTGTGGCTGTGCGCCCGCGACGTTCAATGTAAACGTTGCCTGGTCAAACGAAAGAAGCTCATCGTCCTCCCGGTACTTATCGCCTTCCACCGGGTTATAGAAAATGTCGTCCGTATCAGCTACCCCACTGGTGAGTGCCCACGCCGCATATTTGGTGTGTCCAATAGCAATGCCTGGCACTCCCGGGACATCCATGCCCACTGCGGTGTATCCAGGAGCCGAGATGGACATCTCGTGGATGACAGAGGGCGTTCGAAATCCCATTTGTGGGGCCGAGAGCAATAGGGGGTAGCCCGTCGCCGACCGGTCTTTGCTCACCACGATGGCATAGCTTCCCCACTTGTAAGGCGCGGAAACAGATTCGGCAACCGCGTTCGAGCGTTGCATCTCGGCAAGCCTGACGCCCGGCAGCAGCTCCAAGAGACTGACCTTCGGCAACGCTGCAATGTGAGATTGGGAACTTGCTCGGCTCGGAAAAGCAATTTTGAGATGGGTGCTCCGAAGAGGATCGTCCGAGTCAGCGACCGTGGGAGTCGCTCTGGAATCATTGAACCACGCGAAATCCTCCAAGACATCCAAGATTCGGTCCTTGGTCTGGGGGCGCGACTGAAGATACGTCAGTAGGGCCATGTTGCGAATCTCACCCGCCCCGCCCTTACCAAATTGCTGGAAAAGCCTGATCGTTATCGCGGCAGTATCCAGTTCGGTCCAAAGTTCGGGTGAGAAATTATTTTTTGCATAACCCTCTGGAAGGGCGTTTGCAAGCTTGGCAGTCGTAATGTAGTCGTTCACACCCCGAACGTAGGAGGCGATAATCTGCCGGGAAGTTGGGGAAAGGCTCTGCAGTTGCTGACGAAGCTCGTCATCAGTGTAGGCGAAGGTCAGAACCTCGCGGTCGGAGTTCACAAACGTCGGGCCGAAGACTTCCGCCATTTTTCCGCGTGCGAGCCGGCGGGAATTTTCCATTTGCCATAGACGATCCTGCGCGACGGCGTATCCGGCGGCGTGGAACGCGCTATCAAGCGAATTGGCATGGATGTGTGGGACGCCATAGGCGTCACGCTCCACATTGGGAACCTGGATAGTGGCGAGGACTGCGAGAAACGCGAGCATCACCGACAGATTAACCCATGCGGGCTAGTCTGAAGCGGAAATTAGGGGAGGTACCGGCGGCTGCCACCGAGCGCTTTGCGATCGATTGCGAGATAGATAACGTATCCGATACCAAGTACCAGCGCTAACGGAACGATAAGTGAAAGAACGGTTGCGACCAGCCCTGCGAGAAGTTTGATTACGATGTAAACGCCAATGATGGCGGCCAAAATCAAGAGGACAAGTTTAACGGTTCCTGACACTTCTATAACAACTCCTTGTGCGCTTCGTTGCGGTTCAGAGACGGATGCGTTTAGATCCCGCCTAACAACGGTAATGTACAGCATCTTTGGTTCCAATGTTCGAAGTGTATAGGGTTCCGGGGACTTTGGACCCCCGAATTGGGACCTGGTTTGGGTGTAAAGTCTGCGTATGGGCCTACCCATAACCGTCGGAAAGCCTTTCGAGAACCTGATCGTCGCCCACCTGAAAATGGATGCGAAACTAGTTTCCCAATGGCTTATCTCCTTCCTGCAGGACGAAGTAATCCGCCGCCGCAACACCACAAAAGTTGTGCTTGGGCTCTCCGGAGGAGTGGACTCTGCGGTCGTGGCCTACCTGTGCGCGGGGGCATTCGGCCCGAGCAATGTGTACGCGTTTAGGATGCCCTACAAAATCTCTTCGCAGGCGAGCTTGGACCATGCTCAACTGGTAATCGATGATCTCGGAATCCAGGAGCGAACCATCGATATCACGGGGATGGTCGATGGATACGTCGGAGTCGAGCCGGAGATATTGAGCCAAAGGCTGGGAAATGTATGTGCCCGCAGCCGGATGATAGTGCTTTTTGATCAGTCGGCAAAGCTCGGCGCACTGCCGATCGGTACGGGCAATAAGAGTGAACGCCTATTTGGTTACTACACCTGGCATGCCGATGACTCTCCGCCCATAAATCCGTTAGGGGATCTGTTTAAAACTCAAGTGTGGGACCTTGCCCGACAGCTGGGCGTTCCGGAAGAGATCGTCGAGAAGCCGGCGACTGCCGACCTGGTCAAAGGTCAAACCGATGAGAGTGATTTCGGGATAACGTATGCAAAGGCAGATCCGATTTTGAACCTGCTTGTCCAGGGATATCCGAAGCGGAAACTGGTCGAGCTTGGGTATCTGGAAGCAGATGTGGAGTTGGTATCCAAGAAGGTGGAAGGGACGCACTGGAAGCGCAGATTGCCTACGGTGGCCATGCTCAGTTCCTCAGCAATCGGCGAGTACTATCTGCGTCCCGTGGACTACTAGCGTGTGTCCTTTCGCGGATCGTTGAGCCTGCCTTGGCCCGCTCCGAAATCTGCAGCAGGGCTTCCCTTCCGCACGGTCAAATCGCTTGGCGCGTTTGAAAACAGCGGATCAATCCCGTAGCTTCCATCGGACTCGGGAACGGGGAGGTTAGGCTTGCTGAGCCTTGGATTATCCGAGCAAAACCAGAAATTTCGACGGAAGGTAAAAGTTGTAGCCGCCGTTCCAGGCCCGACGTTCAGACCTCCCGAAGACCACTGGTTGGATCTGAATGCCACGAGATTCCGCTCGAATACGCCTTTTCGGGACGGCACGAATCCAGGTTCACGTGTTTCTTGCAGAATTCGAATCGCCCATCTTTCCGGCATGTAAATGGTGTTGCGCTTCACCACCGCTCCATCAACGCCGACGAATGCTATCGGCGACATGCTCCCCAAAAAGACATTCCCTGAAACTTCGATATCTTTCGCCTCATAGCGGCCGTTCGGCGGCATGGCGCTCACTGCGGGTCGGAAGAACTGTAGGCCGGTGCTTCCGCCGATGTTAACGCTTCGCTGACCCGCGGATTCGAATCGATTGGCTAGGATCCGGACGTTCGAAGTCCCTCCCTTGGCCTGGACGCCGGAATCACCGCCGGACGAGAAGCGGTTACCTTCGATAAGCCCTCTATGGCAGCCAACCATATCGATCCCTGATCCACCCCATTTCTCGATATGGCAACTGGTGACTTCAAAGTCGTCGATCCCAGAGAGCTTGATCGCATCCCGATTCCCAGGCGGAATGTTTCTAATTTCGAGATTCTTGAGCTTAATATGGCGAGTGGTTCCTATACCGGTGCCGCCATCATCGATGTTAAGCCCATTTCCGGTCGCGCCTTCGAACTTGAGGCCGTCCAGCTGCAAATGGCTCACCGAGGAGAGTTGCAATCCACTTCCACCGCCAACGATTCGCGGCTTCCTGGCTCGATCTTCTGCCTTTACGATGATGGGCATCGAGGCTGTGCCGCTAAGTCTTTGCACATGAAACCCTCCTCGATAGTCGCCCGGTGCGACAAGAATTGTCGTGCCTGGCTTGGCAGAAAGGAGGGCGGATCGGAATGACGAATCGTCGTGCACGCGGACCGAATTGCCCTGAAAAACGAGACTCATAATGATCGGCGCAAGAGTCACGAACACAACTTACCCGCAGTGTGGTCTTGGGACCTAAGTCGTCTGTTGATGCTGGCCTGAAGTCTAAGAGTTCATGAGTTTGAAACAACTCTTTACTTTAGTTGAAAGGAGGAAAGCATGAAAGCAGGTCTAAAAACAACGCTGATTGCAAGTTCGCTAGTTTTCGCGAGTTTCGCATCAGCGCAAGGAATTCGAGTCACGGTGAACGACGATCCCGTCGCATTTGCCGGAACCCAACCGATGACTATCGGCAATCGGGTTTTTGTTCCGCTTAGAGGGGTCTTTGAGCGAATGGGCGCGTTCGTGGAATGGAATCCATCTACGCAGACCGTCATCGCGACCAAAACAAACAATGAAGTTCGGTTGACCATTGGCAGCAACAACGCATGGGTCGACGG
>JAFAFM010000304.1 GCA_023423495.1 Armatimonadota bacterium | reverse complement strand
AGGTCGCACCGTCTCGAATCAGGGCGTGGGAACCGCGAAAGTTCATGTTCTCGATGTTGGCTGGCACCACAAATACCTGACGACCCAGTTCGTTGGCCCGGTTAGCCGTGTGCACTGCGCCCGAACGCTCCGGCGCCTCCACCACGACGATAGCTTGGCTCAGGGCCGCAATTAGATAATTCCGAGCCAAGAACCGGTAAGCATCCGGCTTGGCTCCGCAGGCAAACTGGCTTACCAAACAGCCTTGCTTTTCCCTGATTTGCTGAAATAGACCCCGGTGAATAGCCGGGTAAAGCTTATCCACGCCGCCAGCCAGCACGGCGACGGTCCGCCCACCGGCGTCGAGCGAGCCTCGGTGCGCGGCCCCATCGATTCCGATCGCACCTCCGCTGATAACCGTTGCCCCGGCCGAAGCAAACTCCTCCGCGAACTTAATGGCGACCGCTTTGCCGTAGGTGGATGCCGCCCGCGTTCCGACAATCGCAACCGTTGGCTGGTGGACGGCACTCCAGTCGCCCCAGGTAAACAAACCGATTGGATTCTGCTGCCAATTTCGAAGAGGCTCCGGATAGTCCCGCACATCGACCGGAGATATGCCTAATTTGGTGGCCGATTCGATCGTCTGAGGGTTGAACGAGGCAAGCCGCTTACGTTCCGCATCCGTGAGGCGCGGATCCGCATGCATCTTTGGGAGGGCATTGTCACCGAAAGGGCCGAGCTCCTTAAGAAGAGCTCGGCCCTTGATTGGCGGCAATTCGGCAAGAAGCAAGGCTTGCCAGAATCGCGGTGTCATTTAGCGGCCGACGCCACCTATTCCACCGCCACCACCAACACCACCACGTCCGCCGCCAGAATTTTGTTCATTTGCGGGTCGCTGCAGTGGTCGGAGCGTATTGTCGATGATCAGGGCGAATTCTGCCCGAGTTTGGTTGCCCAACCAGTCCGAAACCATGACCGTGATCACTTTCCGTCCGTTAGTGAATCCCTTGTTCTTACCAAGCGACGAAATCTTGACGAGCGCGATGCCGTCTCGGCCGAATTCATACTCCAAGTCTTGCCCGTCGGCCATGATCTTGATGGTCTTGTTGTCGATTCCCGACGCTTCATCCTCGATCTTGAAGATCAATTCGAGAGGTGGCTGACCGTTGACCATGTCGCCAGCATTTGGCCAAACCATCTTCACGCTGGGTGGGGTTAGGTCCACGCCTAGCTGCTTATCGAAGGCCAACACGCTGCCATCCTGAGCGAGGATGAAGAGGGTGTCTCCGCTGAGGACAGCGGGTCCAGCTGCCGGAATCGCCAGCACCTTGGTCGGAGAGGTTTGCTGAGCTCCACCTGCTCCACCAGGACCGCGTCCACCGGGGCCACCGAGTCCGCCAGGTCCTTCCGCGCCGCCCGGTCCACCAGGACCGCGACCCGTGGTTGAAGAGGAGGAACTAGACTCGCCGATTGGCCGAACGAGGTAGCTCCAAGCGACATCGCCGGTCTTGGAATCGATCAGGTTGATCGCACCGTTGCGGGTTGGTACGACATAGAATCTGCCCGCTACAGATGGGCGTGTGGCTGGCTGCGAACCCAGGTTGATCTCTTTGCGAACCATGGGTCGTCCGTTGGATCCGAATAGGTAAACCTTGCCGTCCAAGTCCACACTCAATACGCTATCCCCATTGACTGCGGGAGCGAACGCCAACTGCTCGTTTGCGTTTCCTTCGTACACCTTTCGGCCGGAAACCGCATTGACGCCAATCATGTAGGAACCGGAGTTCACGTAGAGGTTGTCGCTCAGATTGACGGCTTCGACATCCGGACCAATCACCGAGAAGCGCTGCTTCCAGTTAGCCTTCTGAGTAGTGGCGCTGAGGCTCACCATCTCATAGTTGTTGTTGAAGTAGTAAACGTTGCTCTGGTAGGCGGCCAGTCGGCCCATGAAGCCCTCATGGACTTTGATCGGGGCGTTCCAAGCAGGCTGTCCATCTGAGACATTGATGGCCATTAAGGTGTTGTCGGTCATCGCGAAAACGACGAACTTGCTGGCGATGACAGGCTCGCGGTAAATCGGGGTTGGCGCTACGTACGACCAACGAGATTCTCCGGTCTTGGCGTCGACTCCGTAAATCGTCTTGTTGTTGCCCGCGGCTATGGCCATGCCTTCAGTCAGCATAACCGTGGATTTGAAACTGCCGTCGATCGGGTCGACCAATGGGAATTTCCATTTTTGGTTGCCAGTTTCCTTGTCCAGGGCATACATCCGGTTGCCAGTCGCCACGTAAACCGTGCCGTCTCGGATCGTCGGGCTGCCGGTTGGAGAACTGGTGCCAGGTTGCACCCATCGCCAAGCAAGCGGCGCGGGCCCGTCGAAATCAGCCGTGGCAAATGACGCAACCATGGTTGCCAGCAGCCCGACGGAGAGAATTCGCTTCATTCCCATCATTCGTGTTTAACTCCAAGTAACCGACTCCGGTTACCGTTCACAAGCATTTTAGCGATGAGGACCGCATCTTGTCTATGCGTAAGTCGCCACATATCCGACGCTTGAAGCACAGTGATTGTCACGCCGGAGTTCAAGGAATGCCAAGATAGGCAGATGATCCTCGTGCCGCTGTGCTACCACAAAGTTGGTTCCGAGGCAGCGGAAGGTCGCCGGTTGAACATCCACCCCGACCGGCTCGAGACGCACGTTAAATATTTTCATCGGAGAGGTTTTGAGTTTGTCAAAGGTATGGATTTGAAGCAGTGGCCGGTGCGACCGACTGTTTGCTTCACCTTCGACGACGGCTTTGCCTCCACTCTGGCCGCCGCGCCGATCTTCAACCGCTATGCCGTGCCCTTCTCGATGTATGTCGTCTCTAACCTTGTCGGCAAGACCTCCGAGTGGGAAGGGGAATTGGCGCGACCGTTAGCCGACTGGTCCGCACTTCGGGAATTGGCAAGCCAAGGACATGAGATTGGAAACCATACGGCAACGCACCCTCACATGGGGGAGTTAGACGAGGCGGATCAGCTCACTCAGATCGAGGCGTGCAAGCTGGCTTTAGGGGGAAATGGTATCCAGCAAGGTTCGTTTTGCTTTCCATATGGAAGCCGGAACGAGGCCTCGGACATCGCATTGAAAGCGGCGGGGGTTGAGGTCGGTCTGGCGTTAGGCAAGCGGCTGCCGGTTCAGACGGATTCGAAATTAGCTGTGCCGAGAATTGTCGTGGCCTACAGCGATTCCTTGCCCTTGCTGTTGTATCGACTGTATGTACGTCCGAAGCTCAAGCGGGCACCGCGTTAGGACTAATCCGTGCCAACTTGCGAAATCACCACGGCGCGGGTATCCTCTTTCTCTGCTTCGGGCTCATAGCTCAGTTGGTTAGAGCGCACCCCTGATAAGGGTGAGGTCGCTAGTTCGAATCTAGCTGGGCCCACCAAAGGCAATTCACTGAAGAATTGGACCGACGGCCGCGAAAAGGTTGTTAAGCAGTCCCGCAATCGCTCCGTGCAGTTTGTCTCCGTGTGCCAGACGAATCTCTGTTTCCTCAAATGAGGGTTTGAGGGCCCGGCTTTTCACTTTCATTTCCAGATTCCGCATTACTTCTGCGGATAGCTGAAAGGTTTGTCCGTGCACGAAGACTGCTTCGGGGTTGAAGAGGTTGACGACGGTTGCCAGCCCGATCGCAACGTAAGACAGCATCCGATCGATTTCTTCATCGACGGCAGGGTCTGATCCGGCTTTCGTCCGAACCTCCTTCATGTCGACCTCACGCCCAAGCCTGTCGGAGAGGTTTCGCAGCAAAGCAATGTCCGACGCCACGGTTTCCAAACATCCGCGATTTCCGCATCCGCAAGATCTTCCCTCTGGTTCAACTGTGGTGTGCCCGATCTCTCCGGCATATCCTTGTGCGCCCGACACATATCGGCCTCCACTCACGACCCCCATGCCGACGCCCGAGCTGAAGTCGACGACGGCATAATCGGTTAACCCGTCAGCTTCGCCGGAGTACTGTTCCGAGAGGCAGAGCGACTGCTCTTCCTGAGTGCACACAACTTTGATGCCAAGCAGAGCTTCCAGGTCGGAACCAAGGTCGCGGCCGTCGAGGAAGTGAAGGTTGGGGGAGAAGGACACCCGTCCGTACCCGCTGTGCACGAGGCCCGGTACGGCGAGCCCGATTCCGTGACACTTGCCTTCCGTTTTCGATGTGATCGCTTTAGCCTGGCTAACAATCGTATCGAGCAGTTCTCGGTAGTTGTTAGGCGTGTCGAAAACAACCCGGTCAGCGGCGCGGGGTTTACCATCCAAGCCCGATGGCGCCATGCAGCAGGTACGGATGTCGATCGTCGCTCCCAGAACAAAAGCACGGCTACCTGCCAGATGAAAGAATTTGCCTGGCCGTCCCTTTCCGCTGATGGATGACTCTCCCTCTTCGAGGAGCCCGGTAGCGAGCAAATCGGCGATGATGCTGCTGCTTGTCGGAGGGGTGACTCCCGTCGCCCGGGTGAGGTCGGCCCGCGTGCTCGGCCCCCGGCGACGCAGCTCTTCCAAGAATCGGCGCATGTTGATGCGCTTAAGCGTAGTGGGGCGAGGGTTGTTACCGAGTAGATGGGATTCTTCCATGGAAAAGGTTCGCTGTCCACAGTGTATCTGACGCTTTATTTTCGTAAATTTATTAAATAGTCTTTAAAATCTGTTATATAATGCCTTCGACGCTTAAGTGCCAAGTGTCGAGGAGTCCTGCAATGCCGCAATTCCAGGTTAGAAATAGTAACGCCAATCGTCAGAAGGGCTTTACTCTCATCGAACTTCTTGTTGTTATCGCCATCATCGCCATCCTAGCCGCGATCCTGTTTCCCGTGTTTGCCCAAGCCAAACAATCGGCGAAGCGAGCGGCAACGATTTCCAATCTGAAACAGAACGTTCTTGCTCATGTCATGTATGCGAATGACTATGACGACACCGTCGTGTTGGTTTGGCAACACGGTCCTTGGTTTCCCGACGGCAACTTCGCTATTCAGAAGCTCTATCCATACATCAAGAACATCGACACGGTGTGGGATGTTTCGGCGGGAATTGCAAATTTTGTGGGCGGACGGCCCATGACGGGCTCGTTCTGGGGCAACTGGACGGCTTCTGGAACGCTTGGATTCTCCAACGGAGGGTTAATGGTGCCGCGAGACGGCTACCGTCCGCGCGTTATGAGCAGTCAGGAGAACGTCGCTGAGCTAATGGTGATGGCGTCCTGTCGCACCAGCAGCCCGCTTGGCTGCTTTGCTTTTACAGAGACCCAACCTTCCTGTTACAACACCACGCAAGGACGGTGGGAGGATCCTCAAAGCCCCGGTTATGCCGCTTGGACTTGGCACAACAAGGTTTTGCCGAGCGCGATTATGGATGGCCATGCCGTAGCGGCCAAGGGAATGATCTATACCCCTCCCGCAAACGATTGCGACGCGCAGACCGCGCAATGGTGGTCCTGCTGTTCAAGTGTTGGCAACTACACCCCAAGCAATGCTTGGTCCGCCCACTACCTGACGCCGAGAGTGCTGAACTACTGGGGCACTTGGTGGGATGGCTCCAAGTAAATGAAGAAGCCAGTTAGCTCCGGGGTGCTGATCGCGATCGTCTCTGTGATCGGGATTGGACTCGTTGTTTATGTGTTGGCAATTGTGCAGCCGAGCTTTGGCCCAGGGCCGAAGGTGGAGCCACGTGAGTTCAAACCTCCGTCTGGCTACCAAATGCCTAACTCTGGTGGAGCGATCGGCGCTCCAAACTCTAACCAATCTGGAGGAAACTCCGGTAAAACCACGTCATGAAGCGATCAACTTCCATTCCCGTCTTGTTTGCCATTGCGGCAGGCGTGATGATCGGGTGTACCGGCACTAAGCAAACCACCACGATCGAGCCGACCGGCTCAACTGGAACCACCAAAGGTTCTTACGTCGTCGGCTTTTCCCAGATTGGAGCGGAGAGCGCATGGCGCACAGCGAACACGAAATCCATTCAGGAGGAAGCGGCCAAGCGCGGAGTCGAACTTAAGTTTGCCGACGCACAGCAGAAGCAGGAGAACCAAATCAAAGCGATTCGGTCATTCATCGCTCAGGGCGTGGACGTGATCGCTTTTTCGCCGGTTGTCGAGACGGGATGGGAGCCTGTGCTCAGGGAAGCCAAGCAGGCGGAAATTCCAGTGATCGTTTCTGACCGTCGGCCGGACGTTCCTGAGGATCTGTACGTGACGTTTATCGGCTCGGACTTCGTGGAAGAGGGCCGCATGGCCGGCGACTGGCTTGCCAAAAAAATGGACGGTAAGGCGGTCATCGCCGAACTCCAGGGCACGCCGGGAAGCGCACCCGCCAATGACAGGAAGAAAGGGTTTGCGGAAGAGATCGCCAAGTACCCTGGGATGAAGGTTGTTTTCTCCCAGACGGGAGAATTCACTCGAGCCAAGGGCAAAGAGGTCATGGAAGCGCTCCTCAAGAGTCCTGAAGGTTCGAAAATTAATGCCCTATACGCACACAACGACGACATGGCGCTTGGCGCAATCCAAGCGATCGAAGAGGCGGGCAAGAAGCCGGGCGAGGACATTATCATCGTGTCCATCGACGGAGTCAGAGGTGCATTTGAAGCAATGGTTGCGGGCAAGCTGAACTGCACGGTGGAATGCAATCCGCTACTTGGTCCTCCATTGTTCGACGCCATCGAGGCTGTTCGGGCAGGTAAAGATCTTCCAAAGCGAACGATCATCAAAGACGGAATTTTCGACCAGTCGGTCGCGGAGAAAGAGCTTCCCAACCGGAAGTACTAAGACGTATTCGTCGACCCTATGCTTCTTGAGGCGCGAGGACTTCGCAAACAATTCACCGGGGTACTCGCCCTCGACGGTGTGGATTTCTCCGTGCGGCCGGGGGAAATCCATGCCTTAATGGGAGAGAATGGCGCGGGGAAGAGCACTTTAATCAAAGTGCTGACCGGCGTTTATCAGCCCGATGCCGGCGAAGTTCTCCTTGCCGGGCAACCATACTCTGCGGCGACGCCGCATGAAGCAACTTCCAAGGGCATCAGCACGGTGTATCAGGAAGTCAACCTAGTTCCGAATCTCACGGTCGCCGAAAACGTTTGCCTCGGGAGAGAGCCACGCGGAGCCCTTGGAATTCAATGGCGCGCCGTGAAAGACATCGCACGTAAGGCGCTGGCAAAACTTGGAGTCGAGGTGGATGTCGACCGTCCCCTTGGTTCTCTATCCATTGCGGAACAACAGCTGACCGCGATCGCCCGGGCACTGGACGTCTCCTGCAAAGTTCTCATCCTCGACGAACCCACATCGAGCTTGGATAGCCGCGAAGTGTCCCAACTTTTTGGGGTTTTAAAAAAGCTCAAAGCCGACGGCTTGGGGATCGTTTTTGTCACTCACTTCATCGATCAGGTCTACGAGATTTCGGACCGGATCACCGTTCTGCGCAATGGGAAGTTGGTAGGCGAGTACGAGACGAAATCCTTCGACCGGATGCAGTTGGTTTCGGCAATGATTGGCCGATCTGCATCCGACCTGACTCAGTCACACATGGAGCGTGATCACGATTTTGGGGCCACTGTTTGCAAGGCTGCGGACCTGAGCCTCAGCAATTCGGTGAATGGGGTGTCGTTCCAGGTTCGAGAAGGGGATGTGGTAGGGCTGGCGGGTTTGCTTGGCTCCGGACGCACCGAGACCTTGCGATTGATCTATGGCATCGACCGACCGACGTCGGGGCGGGTCACGATGTTTGGGGAGTCGATCACCAGCCCAAGTGTAGCTATCCGCCATGGAGCGGGCCTTTGTCCAGAGGACAGAAAGGCCGAAGGCATCATGCCAGAGTTGAGCGTGCGAGAGAACCTGATCCTGGTTGTGCAAAACCGTCGGGGGTGGTGGCGGAAGCTTTCCCGACGGGAGCAGAACCGAATAGTCCAAAACTACATCGACCGACTGAAGATCGCAACATCAGATGCCGAGAAACCGATTCAGTTTCTAAGTGGAGGAAATCAGCAGAAGGTCTTGCTCGCAAGGTGGTTGGCGGCAAATCCGAAGCTTCTGCTTTTGGATGAGCCAACGCGCGGCATCGATGTCGGCGCCAAGTTTGAGATCTCCGAATTGGTAGAAGAGCTCCGGAAGGGCGGCATGGCGTTCCTGTTCGTGTCCTCAGAGTTGGAGGAAGTAGTCCGCAGTAGCACCAAGGTTGTCGTGATGCGGGACCGCTCAATGGTTGGTGAGTTACAAGGCTCCGAGATTAACGAAGACGCCGTGATGGATGCCATCGCGCGGGGTGGGCAGTGAACGTCCGGCAATGGCCGTTTCTGTGGGCGATCGTGCTACTTGCGGCTCTTCTCCTGTTTAACCTGGTGTTCACTCCGGGATTTTTTGCGCTCGAGATACGCGATGGTCGGCTGTTTGGCAGCCTCGTAGACATTGTGAATCGAGCCGTGCCTGTACTGCTTCTGGCGCTTGGTATGACGTTGGTGATTGCGACGGGCGGTGTCGATTTGTCGGTTGGTGCGGTGATGTCGATCAGCGGCGCTACCGCGGCTTGCCTGATTGCGCGACCCGAAAATTCCCTCTTGTCCGGGCTTCCAACTTCAGGACTGTTTGGAATCGTTGCATTTGCGCTCGCCGTGGCATTGCTTTGTGGGTTGTTTAACGGCGTCCTGGTGGCCAAATTCCGCGTCCAGCCGATCGTCGCTACTTTGCTGTTGATGGTCACGGGCCGCGGAATTGCTCAGCTTCTTACCGACGGTCAGATTGTCATTTTCAATGAGCCTGCCTTTCAGGCAATTGGCAGCGGCTCTTGGCTCGGATTGCCCATGCCGGTTTGGATTTTCGGTCTGACGGCGCTAATCGTAGGGACTCTTGTTCACGGAACGGCATTCGGAAGCCTGGTTTCCAGCACCGGCAGTAATGAAACGGCCAGCCGATATGCGGGCGTCCGCACCGACTCGATCAAGCTGTCTGTATATTTGATCTGTGCCGTCTGTGCAGGCATTGCTGGCTTGATCGGCACGGCGGACATTAAAGCGGCCGACGCAAACAATGCAGGTTTGTACTTGGAATTGGATGCAATTCTGGCGGTGGCAGTTGGAGGCACCGCAATGGCGGGGGGTCGATTTACCATTGCCGGTTCGATTGTGGGCGCACTCCTAATGCAGGCGCTCACGACGACGATCCTCACTCGAGGTGTTGGCGCCGAATCCACCTTGATTCTCAAAGCTCTGATCGTAGTCGGGGTCTGCTTGCTGCAGTCTCAAGATTTCAGAAATCGTTTCAGGATTAAGGTGTCGAAGCCGGCATGAAGCAGCGTCTTCCAATCATCGCGACGCTGGTTGTGGGCATCGTGCTTTATGTTGCGGCGGGACTGAGATTTGACGGTTTCTTCTCCGTCCGTGTCCTGTTTAATTTGCTTAGCGACAACGCTTTTCTCGGGGTGATTGCCGTTGGCTTAACTTTCGTTATCCTGTCGGGCGGGATCGACTTGTCGGTCGGAGCCATGGTAGGTTGCTCGGGCATCATGGTCGCCTGGTTGATAACCAAGTCCGGGCTCCATCCCGCATTGGCGGCTCTGATCGTGCTTGGCTTTGGCTCGCTGATTGGGCTTGCGCACGGTTTGTTGATCCAGCACTTCAAACTGCCTCCATTTCTCGTCACGCTTGGTGGCCTGTTTTTCTGTCGTGGACTGGCGTTGATGATTAGCCGCGAGTCGATGCAAATCGATCACCCGTTGTTTTCGAGCATCTCGCAGTTTTCAATCTCATTGCCGGGCAAAGCATCCCTTCCTGTATCGTCGATTATCTGGCTAGCTCTCTTCGGGATGGGCATTTATTTAGCGAAGCAGACCCGCTTCGGCCGCACGACTTACGCTATCGGCGGGAATGAAAGCTCAGCAATGCTTATGGGCTTGCCTGTCGCAAAAACAAAGATTCTAATTTATACGTTCAGCGGTTTCTGCGGAGCATTGGGCGGGCTGGTGTTTTCGCTTTACACAGGTTCAGGGAACGCGCTCTCCGGCACTGCTCTGGAATTGGATGCGATTGCCGCCGTGGTAATTGGTGGGACGTTGTTGAGTGGTGGATACGGCTCGGTCGTGGGCTCTTTCTTCGGGGTCTTGATATTGGGGATCATCCAGACGGCAATCAGCTTTGACGGCACGCTGAGCTCATGGTGGACCAAGATTTTCATCGGGACCCTGCTTCTCGTGTTTATCCTTCTGCAGAAGCTCATCGAGCGATCCGCGAAGGTTCGCTAAGGCTGCCCGTACCGATTTTGGTAGCGGTCAAACCACTTCGCAGCTTCTTCCGCTGGGATGGGGATCGGTTCGCCAATCGCCTTTGCAAGCCAGACGGTTTTGGCGACGTCCTCGGTCATCACGGCTGCTTTTAAGGCAGCTTTGGGAGATGTTCCCCACGCAAACACTCCGTGGTTGCCAAGCAGGATGGCCGGAGATTGGTTCCGAAACTCCAAGATTGCCTCGCCAATGTGCTCGCCTTCGTTGTCGACATACGGTGCGCATGGAATCTCGGCCCCGAATTCATCTGCGATGGCAGTAAGCACCAAAGGTATCGCTTTTTCAACCGCAGCGAACGCAGTTGCATAGTTGCTGTGCGTGTGAATGATGCCTCGGATCTCAGGAATGTTACGGTAGAGAAACAGATGATGGGGAAGGTCGACGCTTGGCCGGGTTCCGGATGTCAAAACCTCTCCAGTGGAAACTCGAACGGCAACCAGGTTTTCGGGCGTGATTGCCTCATAGTCCATTCCTGAAGGCTTGATGTACAGTGTGTCTGAGTCTGGATCGTATCCGCTTGCGTTGCCGGAGTGCATCGTAACCAACCCCGCGCGAGGCAGAGTCCAATTGGCTTCGGCCACGGCGACTCGCAGGTCGTGTTCAGTGCCCACGGGTAGCCTCGCGCAGGGCAAGTAGCTCTTTCATTACGAAATTCAAATTGCCACTCCACCCTTTGGTACCGAATGCGTCATGAAGCTCGGAATACAAGCGGAACAGCTTGGCGTACACTTCGGCCGCCTTGGGTTCGGGATGATAAACCTGCTCCTTGTAACCGACCATCTTCTGCTGCGCTGACTCGACTGACGGGTAAATCCCTGCGACAACAGAGCCGAAGATCGCAGAACCAAGAGCGCAAGTTTGGCTTGACTTGGATACCTTCATCGGTCGATTGCAGACGTCCGCATAGATTTGCATCACCAGGTCGCTCTTGTCGGCGATCCCTCCACAGTTAACGACTTCATCGACCTTCACGCCATATTCCTCTAGCCGACGGATAATCTTCAGGGCGCCGAAAGCGGTTGACTCGATTACCGCTCGGTAAATCTCCGCGGGCGTTGTGTGAAGCGATTGACCGACAAGCAAACCGCTCAGCCGAGGGTCAACAAGAATGGTCCGATTTCCGTTATTCCAATCCAGGGCCAAGAGGCCAGATTGTCCGGGTTGGAGTTCTTTGGCTCCCGAGGTCAACTCTTCATGGGACTTACCAGTCAGTGTCGAAACCCAGTTGAAGATATCGCCCACGGCAGATTGACCAGCTTCGAGTCCGTAGTGGCCGGGAAGGATGGAGTTCTCTACGATGCCGCACAACCCAGGAATATCCGGTAGCTCCTGCGAGAGTGGGTGGACCATGCAGTCGCAGGTGCTGGTCCCGATGATCTTCACGAGAACACCGGGTCTAACTCCAGAAGCGACGGCCCCAAAGTGAGCGTCAAAAGCACCGACGGCCACAGGAATACCTTCTGGAAGTCCACTGGCAGCGGCTACTTGCGCAGAAATGTGGCCCGCGACGCGGTCGCTCGGAACTGCCTCCTTGTAAAGGCGATCTCGGAGTGCGGGTAAGCGTGGGTCGAGTGCGCCCAGGAATTCTTTGGAGGGCAGCCCATCCCACGAAGCGGAATACATCGCTTTATGTCCAGCCGCGCAAACCGAGCGCGCCATCTTTAGCGGATTCGTATTTCCGGTCAGAAATCCGCAGACAAAGTCGCAACACTCCACCCAGGAATATGCTGCTTCGAAGACTTCAGGCGCTGTGCGAGCACAGTTCAGGATCTTGGACCAAAACCATTCTGAAGAGTAGGTGCCTCCGCATTTGGCCAAGTAAGGCAGGTTCATGTCAGTGGCAACCCTGGTTATTTCGGCGGCCTCGTCGTAGGAGGTGTGATCCTTCCACAGCCAGCACTGCGCAGCCAGATGGTCTTTAAACTGCGGGTTGGCGGCTAGGGCCCATCCACTTTCATCCACTGGGATCGGGCTTGAGCCAGTGGTATCCACCCCCACCC
>JAFAFM010000266.1 GCA_023423495.1 Armatimonadota bacterium | reverse complement strand
TATTACTGTGGTCGGGTGTGGGTACACCCCACCAATCCAGATGAGGTGATTACTTCCGGCACCCTGCTTTTACGGAGCCGAGACGGTGGTCGGACCTTTGAAGAAATCGCCGACAACAACCACGTGGATCACCACGCCTATTGGTATGACCCCACCAATCCCACGCGGCAGTTCAACGGCAATGACGGTGGAATTTACATCTCGGGCGACGCGGGAGACAACTGGCGGCACATCAACAACTTGGCGGTTGGTCAGTTCACCACCATTGCCGTGGACTTCAAGACTCCCTACAATATTTATGGCGGCTTGCAGGATAACGGAACTATGAAGGGTCCTGCATCAGGGGGTCGCGGTCGGAATGCAGGTTGGACTTCCATCGGCGGTGGAGATGGCAGCGCCATTGCAGTCGACCCGCGCAACGGAGGCGATCTCGTCTACATTGCTTCCCAATTCGGGTCGCACAGTGCTCTCAACCAGGCGACGAATGAACGGTACAGCGCTCGGGCGACGGGTCCGGGCCTTCGCTATAACTGGATTTCGCCGCTGATTGTGTCTCCCCACCATCCGGATATCATCTATCTAGGTTCGCAAAGGTTGCACAGATCTTTGAATTCGGCCCGGAACTACACGGATATCTCCGGAGACCTCACGAGGAATATCCCGAACGGCGATGTGCCCCATTCTACGATCAAAGACATCAGCGAGAGCCCGCTGCAATTCGGACTGATCTACATTGGTTGCGACGACGGCAACGTCAAGATGACTCCGGACGGCGGATATCAATGGATCGACATTCCAACTCCCCAACCAAAGAAGTGGGTGAGCAGAATCGTCGCCAGCAAGTGGGATAAGGCTACGGTCTATTGCGCCCAGAGCGGCTACCGCGAAGATGACTTCTCGGCCTATCTGTGGAAGTCCACAGACTTCGGCAAGACTTGGACTTCGATCGTCGGAAACCTGCCCGCCGAAACCATTAACGTGGTTCGCGAAGATCCGGCGCGAAAGGACCTGTTGTACGTCGGAACAGATCTGGGCGTGTATGTCAGCTTTGATGGCGGTCAGAAGTGGGAATCCCTGCATGGCGGGCTGATGACAACTCCTGTCCACGACCTTGTGATCCAGCCGCGCGAGAATGAGATGGTTATTGCCTCTCACGCTCGAAGCGTGTGGGTCCTGCCATTGGCTTTGGTCCATGAGACAACCTCGGAACTCCGCTCGACGGATCTCAAGCTTTGGCCGCTCGCAGAAATGAGGCGCGCTCGAAACTGGGGCTACACCTTCCCAGGTGGACAGTGGAGTACGGCAGATCAAAATGTCCCACCGCTCAAGATCACCTTCTGGAGCCAAACTGCCGGTCCGGCCAAGATTCGGCTAAAGGACAAGGATGGGAAGCTTGTGAAGGAGATGGCAGTTACGGCCAGCCGCGGTTACAACTTTGTGGACTTCAGCCTTTTGCTGACCCCCGGTAAGCCTGGAACCACGGTTCCAACCAAGCCGAAAACGGGAGCTGAGGCAGTCTTGGATCCGTTTGCCGCCGACCGTCCGAAGTTCGTGGAAGCAGGCGACTACACGGTCGAGGTTGAAGTCAACGGCAAAACCGTTAATGGCGCTTGGAAGCTGACTCCTGCCAACTAGGATAACTCGGGTTGCATCGCTGCAACCCGGGGTACAACACTCGCGATCGGAGTAGGGAATGCACTTTTTTGACTGGGTAACTCAGCCAAGCGCTTGGATTGCGCTGTTAACACTGTTGGTTCTGGAGATCGTCCTCGGAATCGACAACATCATCTTCATTTCGATTCTGTCGAACAAGCTGCCCAAGGAGCAACAGGCAAAAGCTCGGCAAATCGGCTTGATGCTGGCCCTTGTCTCCCGCATTTTGCTTCTGCTCTCCATCAACTGGGTGAAGAATGCTACTCAGCCGGTGCTCAGCTTGCCCTTCGATTTCATCCCTCTCGAGGCGCGTCAGCTATCCTGGCGAGATTTGATCTTGGGTGGTGGTGGCTTGTTCCTTATCTGGAAGTCGGTGAAAGAGATCCACAACAAGCTCGAAGGCGAAGAGCATCATGGTGACGTGAAAGGCGTAGCCACGATGGCCGGCGTGCTTACCCAGATAATGATTTTGGACGTGGTCTTCTCGCTGGACTCGGTAATTACCGCCGTTGGTATGGCCGACCAGATCGGAGTCATGATTGTCGCGGTCGTCCTTGCCGTGGCATTCATGTTGGCCTTCGCCGGGGCAATCTCTGGTTTTGTGGAGAAGCACCCGACGGTGAAGATGCTCGCCCTCGCGTTCCTAGTCTTGATTGGTGTGAACCTGGTGGCGGAAGCTTCCGGTCAACACATCCCGAAGGGTTATACGTACTTCGCGATGGCCTTTGCGGTACTGGTCGAGATGCTGAACATCAGGACGAGAGGCAAGGTCGGGGAGCCGGTAAAACTCCGCTCCCCACACTTTGAAGAAGAACCAGAAAACGAACCGAGCGCTACCGCTTAGCTGGGCTTGTGCCAGACGAAAGAAAAACGTAATCGGCCAGGCCACGGGCGACATTGGTGGCACCCCCGGCTTGGCCCATCACCAAAGTTAATCCCGGTTTCTTGGTCCTTCTTTCCACTCGGAAGTTGATGCCTTGGTTGTACATGATGTGTCCCGCGCCAGCGATGACCACAAAGATGGTTTGCTGTGTTCCAAATCGATCCATCCACTTGATCGCGGTATCGGCCATGCCTTCATCCCACAACACCTGGGCGGCGTAAATGTTCGCGCCTTGCTGTCCAGAAACCGGGTGCCCACCAATTAGCGCGTCGAACACCATTTTGTGAGCGGTGTTCCCCAGGAAGAGTTCCACCGGAAGCTGCAGCTTCTGCTCAGTGGTGAGGGCAGATATTCCATTCCGACCCACTTGCCGCACCCAATCCCGGGGAACGTTCAGGGCGACCATCGGCAGCTTGTGCTCTTTGGCAGCTTCGAAGACCGGCTTGTAGAAGTCATAGGGGAATCCCCACTGGTTCTTCCAATCACTCTTTTCAAGGAATTCGGATTCAGAGAGTTTGCCCGCCGTCCATTGATCCAGCCAATCCTGTTTCGGCCGGGTGTACATCTCCAAACCCACCACAACTGACCGCCCGCGGGCCACCAATGCGCGAATAATTGCCGCCTGAAGGTCCTGATGGGCTTTCGTGGCATGGTTCTCGCCAAGGTACAAGTAGGAGTAGCCGTCTGCTTCCTTTGCGAGATCTTCCAGCTTGATTTCTTTACGAGTGGAGAGTGAAGTGAGCTTGTTAATCGGAACCTGCACTTCCATCCTAGGGCCGATCGGGAGACGCATCGGGTCGATAGGCGTCGTCTGTTGTGATATCGCGATCATCGCAAAGATTGCAGGCATGAGAAGATTCTACGCTTCTGGACAGGTACATTGCGCATCCATGCGTGCGAGTCTGCTTTGTTGTGTCACCTTCATCGCGTGCCTCGTCGGATGTTCCCCGAAGCCCACCGAGATCACGGTTACGGATGCGACCACGAAGGCAACAACTCCCCAGGAAAGGACCTTTGAGCAAATTAGGAGCGGGCTCTTTCAGGTTAATGCTGGGATGGATTCCATCGAGGAAGCCGTGAAGGCGGCTCGCGAAAAGCAGACCACGAGTCTCGAGGTCAAGGAACTGATAACCGAGATCGTCGAGTATCTGGACAGCGCGGGTGAAGCCTTGGCCGAAGAGGCTGCCGATGAGCCCAAGAAGACGGAAACGTTGGAGCAGCTTGGCAAGCGCAAGAAACAGCTTGTCGATCTCGTCAACGACTCCCTTCACGATCTGCGTGAGGGTCGGGGAATTGTCGATAGCCTGGCCACCGAGGAAGAGTTGGGCCCCTTGGAAGACATCGGGATTCTGATCGACGTGGCGATGGATGACCTTCGGGGCGCTTTGGAAGCGCTAGGCGGGAAAGAAGAAATCGAGGAGTGAGCCGTGCGGCTGCACCGCCGGTACCGCCAGATTCTTGACCAGTTGTACCTATTGGTGCCGGGGGGGGGACTCGAACCCCCACGGGTTTAACCCCAGTGGTGTTTGAGACCACCGCGTCTACCATTCCGCCACCCCGGCCAGAGTTGAATAGGATACCTCCGAAGGTCTCAGAAAACTAAGACCATCTTTTCACCGATTTTGCCCCTACCATGGCGGTTGTCGGGAGACAAGAGGCCCGACAAACTCAGGAGGTACACAATGAAAACCAAGCTGCTTTTGCTGGCTTGCCTTGCCCTGGCCTTGCTTGCCGAAGGATGCAATCCCAAGGTGGTCGAGGCTACAGAAGGGATCGAGATCGTCTCCGTGAAGCTTGCGGACTGGGAGAATCCCAAGGATGGCAAAACCTACGTGGTCGCCCTTCCCACCTGGAAAAACAACGGCAAAGTCGCCGTGGAGCAGGTCACCTTCTCCGCCAGTCTGGAGAACCACGAAAAGCAACCTGCCAACGACCTTTCCGAGCCGCAATACTATGGTGGACCGGTCGAGCCCGGTACCCAAGTCGAACCCAAACGGGTGCCCGACGACGGCGTGATCCTCGGCGAGAAATCGAACCTAGCCAATCTGAAGGAGTCTGATGTGGTCATTACCCCGATTGCCTCCAGCGAGCCATACAAACGGAAAAGAAATCCGACGCCTAGCGAAGCATGGGGCTGAGATAAACTCAGCCCTATGAAGATTTTGGTTGCGGACAAGTTTGAGCAAAGCGGTTTGGATGGGCTCAAGGAACTCGGGGTCGAAGTTCAATACAGTCCGGATTTGGCGGATGATGCTTTGGCTCAGGCCCTTAAGGAATCCGAAGCGGATGTGCTCATCGTTCGCTCGACCAAAGTCACAGAATCGATGATGGAAGGCTCCAAGCTTTCCCTCATCATTCGGGCCGGCGCCGGCTACAACACTATCGATGTGGCGGCGGCCAGCAGTCGGGGCATTCTCGTTACCAACTGTCCCGGCAAGAACAGCCAAGCCGTTGCCGAGCTGGCATTTGGGTTGATCTTGGCTTTGGACCGGCATATTCCTGACAACGTCGCTGAACTCCGCTCGGGCAAATGGAACAAAAAAAAGTTTTCGAAGGCGCGTGGGCTGTATGGCCGGACGCTTGGCCTGATCGGCATGGGGACCATCGGACAGGAGATGATTCCCCGGGCGAAGGCATTTGGCATGAATGTGGTGGCTTATTCCCGATGGATGTCTCCAGAAATCGCCGCCGCATTAGGAGTCGGCCGAGCTTCCTCTCTGGAAGAACTGGCATCCATGAGTGACGTTATCTCCGTGCACGTTTCCCTCACCCCGGAGACCAAAAATTCCCTCGGGGAAAAGTTCTTCGCGGCTATGAACCCCGGAGCCTATTTCGTAAATACGAGTCGCGGGGAAGTGGTCGACCAGGTCGCCCTGATCAAGGCGATCGAGGAGAAGGGAATCTTGGCCGGATTGGACGTATTTGCCGACGAGCCGAGCGGCGGCGAAGCGGAATATCAGGGTGCCCTCAAGGACAATCCGAACGTGTATGCCACGCACCATATCGGAGCGTCTACGGATCAGGCCCAAGAAGCAGTCGCCGCCGAAACGGTGCGCATCGTGCGTGAATACAAGACCACGGGCGTCGTGCCGAACGTAGTGAACATCAAGAAAGCGGAAGTCGCCACCCACCTCCTCGTCGTGCGGCACCTGGACAAGGTCGGAGTGCTCGCCCATGTTCTTTCGGTGTTAAAAGATGAAGGAGCGAGCGTTCAAGAGATGGAGAACGTGGTTCTCGGCGGGGCGAAGTCGGCAATCGCACAGATAGCGCTCGATAAGGAAGTTTCTCCGGATGGTCAACGTAAGATCAAACTGAATGAGAACGTGTTTGACGCGAGCGTGTTCCCCATCCAGAAGTAGCCGCACCTAGTCTCACCGGGGGCACGAGCGAACCAGTAAACTTTTCTCCCGTGCTCCTCAACGTTTCCAACGTCTCTAAGGCGTTCGGCCCCGATCACATTCTCACCGGCGTCACCATGCGTGTGGACGCCCGGGAGAAAGTGGCGCTGGTGGGTCGGAATGGAACCGGGAAGACAACTCTGCTTAAAATTCTCACCGGGCAGTATGAGCCCGATACCGGCACCGTCAACTTGGCCAGAGGCGCACGCATCGGTTATCTCCGCCAAGAAGCTCCGATCGAAGAGGGGATGACGGTCCTCCAAGCCGCCCAGTTGTCCAAAGCCGACCAGATCGAGATGCGAAGGCGTCTGGCCGAATTGGAAGCTCGCCTAGAGCACGGAGCTTCCGATGAGGATTTGGAAGAGTACGCACTGCTTCACGAGCACTTTTTGGAAAGCGAGGGTTATTCCACCGAGTCCGACATTCGCATCGTTCTGCAGAAGATGGGTTTTGCCGAGGATGAGTTTGAGAAGTCAACCGGCAAGCTAAGTGGTGGGGAGAAGACCCGTCTGGCGATTGCCAAGATCCTTTTGGAAGAGCCAGACCTGTTGATTCTGGACGAGCCTACCAACCACCTCGA
>JAFAFM010000259.1 GCA_023423495.1 Armatimonadota bacterium | reverse complement strand
GCCCAGGCTTAACTTCGATGGCCTGGAATTAACCTACCCCAGCCAGCGAGGCATGGTGCTCAAAGTGCTCGCTTGCCGCCTGAGTGAGCGTGGTGAAGTGAGCGCCCTTCTCGCGGAAATAGCGGATGGTCTTGCGCAGATCCTCGACCGAGTCGTGGTAGTCGCGTAGTCCGAGGCAAATAACCTCCCGATCCATGTTGCCTTCGAAAAGCGGTTGGAGGGCATCAAACCCGGCGTCCAAATATCCCATTTGACCGTTGTGGGTGGTCACGGGAACGTGCAGGACCTTATTGTTGCCCTCTTTCTTGAGGTCTTCGCCGTCGCTGTGATAAGGCTCGTGCGGAGCGCCGTGCCAATCGACGAACATCTTGTAATCCGCGTCGGGCACGACGGAGGAGTCAACCAGGATTCCGATTTCTTCAAGGTAGGGAATGTCGGTTGGGAGCAGGGCGAAGGCGCCAGCTCGAAAGGCGGTGACTTTGATGGTGTGTGATTTTAGGGTGTCTTTGGCAAGCCAGATGATATTCGCCCGCTCTTTGGGGTCTTCAACATAACCGCGTTCGTTCTCGAAATTAACCTTCATTCCCATCTCATGCCAGCTAGGGATCTTGTGCGCGAACTCGTGATAGTAGAGGTTAGTGTTCGCGCTGGGGTCTTTCATAGAAACATGGACCAACCAAGTCGCAGGTACAAATTCCGCCTCGAAAACGCGAATGTAATCGGGGGTGTAGCAGCGATCGTGGTGGGCGCCTTCGCAGTCAATGGTGAAAACAACGTTGGGCATGAGTTTATATCTCCTGGTGCTTTACTCGAGTGTTCGACGAAGTTCGGGGAAAGATTCCGGGCAACAATCGTCCGCTCGCTTGAACGGCGATGAAGTAGGTTTTTGGCAAGTTTGTGCTGATCAAAACCGGTCGGATGCCCCGATGTCCAATTTCGACTTCGGCTGGCGAAGTCCTTCCTTATCATACGAGATTTCAGGGAAGAATGGCGGGTGCGCGGCACTATCTGATGTAACTCGGACCGTGTCGTTGGTGATCGTGAAAGAGTATCGCTTCCCAAGGATGGTGAAATTACGAAGCGTCAGCTTTTTCCACTCGTTTGGCAGGTGAGGACTTATGCTGAGAACCTGGCCGTTGTTGAGGTTTGTCGACCATTTCGCATCGGGCGATTTCTTGCTGTCAATGCGGAATCCGGCGAAACCGTAGATGACGGCTTGAAGGGAACCCGCGGCGCCTGTCGTGAAATAGGTGCGGCTGGCATTTCGTTTCTCGCTAAATTGCAGAAATGGCTTCTTCATGAATGGCTTCCAACTGTTCCGCCATGCTTCATAAGCTTTGTCTTTCTCGCCCAGTCGAGCCCAAATTAAAGCGTGAATAGAGTCCGACATCGCAGGGCCATTCTTTGTGACTTTGGCAGCGAAGCGATCCATCATCACCTGTGCCTGCGACTCGGCGGTCAGATTCTGGAGTGGATAGATGCCCAAAACTGCCGCCGCCTGCTTGTAGCCTCGAAGGGCGTCGTTGTCATAGGTGAGGAGAGACTTCTCGTCTTGGGGGATATTATATGGCTTGCCGGTTGCCCACTGGGCCAGTAGGTTTGTGTAGAGGTCGTTGTCGCCGATGTGGTTCTCGTCGGGGGACATCGTTGATCGAATTTCGAGCTTCCCATCTGCACCCTTCTCGGATCGGATGCCATAGTAATTTGCAACTCGCTTTCTAAGATCCACAGCCTTCCGAGTGTCGACCAACCCAAGATTAGCGGCTTGGCTTACAGACCACGCCACCGAGCCAGAGATGTGCTCTTGGAATCGGCTTGGGCCGGGGACGGTTTCCTTTCCGGACACGCTCGACTCCCATGGAAATTTGGCGAAGTCCGTGCCGCGATATTCCACAGCGCCCATCGGTTGCTTGGCGGTGGGCCGGCCCGCTTGAACCCACTCGTTGAAGTTCTGCCAGGCGCGAGAAAGCTTTGCAAGCCGATAATTGGGAATAGTTGCGGCTTTGACTGGTTCGATAAAAGCCAACGCCGGGAAGACCCAGATATCGGCATCCCAGAACACATGCCCACCATAAATGTCCGAGCTAAGCCCCATTGGACTCACCGACATATTCCCATCGGGATGGATGGAGCTCCTCAGATAAAAAAGCGCAGATCGCACAAATTGCTGATCTTCTACCGGGCCATCGATCTCGATATCTGTTTCCCAAGCTTTGCGCCAATAGTTTCCGGCAGCCCGCCGAATTTGCATCGCCGCTTGCCGCGGCCCGACCGTGGCCAAATCGGGCTGGGCGTTGTCTTGCAAGACGGCGTCTACTTCCAGCGGCTTGCCGGGCTCGATTCCAAGGATCGCAGAATTCGGCTGCCAAGTACCGAGATCGTCGGCCCCTGGCTCTGAGCGGCGGTTATCGCCAATCACTTCGCTACCAAATTGATAACCTTTATCGCCCAGGGTGATATTGTCGACCATCATCTGGCTTGTATTAGCCTGTTGCTTGGCCAGGGGATCAGGCGGGCGACGCAGCCAAACAATTGTGTAGCGGTCTGTATTCACCTTCCAATGAATGGAAGCTGAGCGCTTTTCGGGGTGGACAGTTACGACCTGCTCGACATCGATGCGCGCAGTCTCGGTTTCCCAAGACCAAGACCGGACGATCGATCCACTTTTGAAGTCCAAGCGCTCCTGAAAGTCATTGGCGGTCTTGGAATCCAGCGGCGGACCGTCCATCTCCATGGACCAGTGAACCGCGAGCGGGTTGGCAAGCGGCAGAATCTTTTCTTCACCGGACGTCTGATAGGCCCGCAAGTCGAAGAAATTCACCTTCGCTGGAAAGGGGCTAGTTCGAAGTCCAATCAGGCCGTTCCAAAGGAGTCCGGGGGTTTCTAAAGTTGGGTCAAAGTTTGTTATCGACCAAGCTTCGGGTTCGCTCTTTTTAAACTCGGGTGGTTCCGCAACTTGCGCCTGTCGGTTGCAGCCCAAAATGGACAACGCGGCAAGCGGGATGAGAGATCGCAAGGTCATGGATACGATTACTTAACAGGAATCTGCCACTGGTCGTTCGGATTCTCGTACGTTTCGAACGGGTCCGACATGTCGATAAACCGGTGTCGGTCGACCGCCACGCCGTTCCAGTCGAACATATAGAATTTTGGTGACCTTCGCTGGATCACTTCCTCGACAAGCTTCGACCGTCCTTTGGCGCGGGTGTTTTGGGGCGGGTCGGTCATCGCGGTGATGATGTCCAAGTCGTCGAGGATTCGGGCAGTTTCGCCCATCTCTTGATAAGCGTAAAACAGGGACTTGGCGGGATCGATGTTGTGATATTCGAGGTCGATGGAGTGGAGCGCATCATCGTGCCAATCCAAGTTTTCCTCGGCCATGTATTGCTCGACAATCTTCTTTTTGGCAACCCAATCTAATTTGTCCCCGAGTGACATGGGATCACGTTCCAGACCGTCGAGGGTGGAGGCCCAAGCTTCGAGCGTCCAATCGGTTTGTTCGTCGAAGCCGCGATAGCGCTCGGCCAACTGGAAGTAGCGACGCTGCAGGTCAATTGCGGATATGGTCGTACCGTCGCCAAGTTCCACCAGCCAACGATAGGATTCATCCCGGCTGACGTCTCGAAGCGCTAGGAGCGGCTGGGCAAGGTGCAATTCGTCGGGGACGAGGCCGTCCTCCAGCAAACGCAAGGTTAACAAAGTTGTTCCGACTTTCAGCGCGTATGCGAATTCGTTTTGGTTGCCTTCACCGAAGAGCAGGTGGAGGCGCGTCATGCCGTCGTGGCTGTAAAAATGCTCCCACTTGGGATTGATGAGGGCGCGGTTGAACCGCACACGGCTGGCG
>JAFAFM010000244.1 GCA_023423495.1 Armatimonadota bacterium | reverse complement strand
GAGCTGGACAGTCGCTGGCGACTTATTTCCACCCGGGCGGGCACGAGTATCCGGCCAATGCAGGCAAGATGGTGGTCGACTTTTTCCGGACAGTTGGGGCAGCTAAATAGAGTTCCAAACGGAACTGCACAAGTCTCGAAAATTGTGTAACCACGCAGATATTCCCCTGCGTATAAATTTTCGGAGGATACGTTTATGTCCAAAAAGATGCTATCGATTTTCGCTGCCGTGAGCGCTCTTGCGCTCCCCGTTCTTGCCATCAGCCCCGAGTCCGGACTGAGGGTTGGCGAGACCGTAACTCCGTTCCACCCGACCCACGTGACCGGCCCGCTCAAGGGAACGGACAAGTGCCCACCCTGCACCTATGGTGCCCGCCCGCAAGTTCAGGTTTGGATGAACGGCCATGACACCAAGAACCTGGTTTATATCACGCGCTTACTCGACCGAGAGATGAAAGCGAACGCGAAGTCTGAATTGCAGGCATTCGTGATCGTGCTCACCGACACCCCTGAGGAAACAGCAAAGCTTCTCACCGCGGTCGCAGATAGAGTCGGCACGAAGGATGTGGCTCTTGCTTACCTGTCAAAGAAGGATGCTGCGGTCTCGGCCTATAAGGTCAACGTCACTCCTGACGTTTCGAACACCGTGTTCGTATACCGCGATAAAAAGGTCAGCCAGAAGTTCGTCAACCTGAAGGGCGACGAAGAGGGCCTCGGCCTTCTTGCCAAGGCGATCAACAAGGTCGCTGCAAACTAAGGCAAGTTTGGAGGCGGGAGTGAGCTCTCGCCTCCGCACTAATTAATTCAGCAGCCCGCGCTTGCCTAGAGGGCATTCCCAAACCCACCGAAATTTGTTATAAACCGGTGTGCGCAAAGGTGCGGGATTTCGGGGGAATGCGACGCTGGCGATCGTTGTCGCCGCCCTTGGCTACTTCGTCGACGTTTTTGACATCTGGCTCTTCTCGTCCGTTCGAAAGGCCAGTCTCCAAGATCTCGGCCTCTCGGCAGCTGACGTCCAGCGAGTGGGAGAAGCCCTCCTCAACTGGCAGATGGCGGGGTTCATTCTGGGCGCGTTCGCCTTCGGAGTGGTTTCCGACCGCCGCGGACGGCTTGCCGTCCTCTTCGGCTCGATCATCACATACTCGCTTGCGAATATCGCCAACGGTTTCGTGCAGGACGTCAATACCTACGCCGCCTGCCGATTCATCGCTGGTGCGGGACTAGCTGGAGAATTAGGGGCGGGCATTGCCTTAGTCAGTGAGCTGGTCAAGACCACTCACCGAGGCTGGGCAACTACCTTCGTCGCCTTTGTCGGCGTGCTTGGCTCGGTCGCCGCTCCCCTCGTCGCCAAGGCAGTTGACTGGCGCGTAGCTTATTTCATCGGCGGTGGGATGGGGCTGGCGCTCCTATTACTTCGAATTGGTGTTTTCGAGTCTGGGCTGTTCGAGCAAATGGCCGACCGCCAGGACGTGCGCCGGGGTGACTTGAAACACCTCTTCGCCAACGGTGAGCGAATCAAGCGCTACCTGGCAACGGTCTTCGCGGGAGCGCCCGTGTGGTTTTTCGCCGGTCTGATGATGACCTTCTCGCCTGAAGTACAGAACGCGCTCGGAATCGAGAAGCCGGCCGCCGCACCTGACATTATCGCGATCGCCGCGCTCGGATTAACGATCGGAGATCTGATTTTCGGTGGGATCAGCCAGCTGTGGCGAAGCCGCAAGCGCGCTTATTATTTGGCCTTCATTTGGATGACGGTGTCGATCGCCGCCATCTTCCTCTTTGCGCGCGATGCCAACGCTTTCTTTTGGCTGATGTTTGCGGCTGGATTGGGCGCTGGTTATTGGGCCGTTTTCGTCACCACGGCCGGCGAAACGTTTGGTACCAATCTGCGGGGCACGGTCGCCATCACGGCGCCCAGCCTGGTCCGGGGCATGGTGATTCCCATGACCTTGGCCCGTCAAGCGCTTGCTCCAGCTTTGGGACCAGTCAACACCTTGATTTGTATCGGTTCGGTCGTCTTGGTGCTTGCCGTCTGGTCCGTTGCCGTGCTGCCCGAAACCTACGGCCGAGACATGGATTACCTAGAAACTTGACCCAAATTGGCCCCCGGTGGCTGCAGCATGTAGGCAATCCGCCGGTTGTCCGCTCGTAAGTAACCCTCCATCTCGTCCACTGCTGGTGCTTCGATAACCGGCTTGGTGACCGCAACACCCCAGTGGATCAGTAGGCGGTGAGCAGCATCTCGAGCCAAGTAGAAACTACCTCCGGGTGTTTCGCTCCTCACCGCGATGATGTCATCGTTCAAATACTGCTTAACGAGACGGATGTTGGTGTCCGACTTGAAGTGCCGTAACAAAATCAGACCTTCCATCCGTAGCATCCCCGCTTTACTCTTCTCCAAGTTGGCCGCCGATCCGGGCTTGTAGGGATTTCCCCTGGCGGGTTGGAATTGGAAGGCGTTCGGCTTGGTAATCATTCGAATAGCCGCGACTTCGGCCCAAGGACAAACTGGAACGATAAAGTCAACAAAGCCAGTCAGCGATCCGCCTGGCATAGGCGTTAACAGCGACTCCGCCCGTGCCGGATTGGGATTCTCCTTTAAGAATTTGCGGATCCGATCGAGCACCTCTTTGCGGGTGCGCAGAATTGTGAAGTCCATCCCCGGAGCAAGTCCACCGAGGCTTCGGTAGGGAGAGGATGCTGGATCGAGACTGTATTCTGTTCTCGCGCTGTCCTTCGACCCGAACCAGACGAACTCCGTTCCCGCTTTCATTGCGGCGTCGTAATATTCCACTGTGTCGTAGCCAAAATTGCCATTGCGCTGCGCGGTAATCGTCTTCCGACGCGGCCCTTTCAATGTTTCCGTGACCTCGATGATGAGTCCGTCCATCCGGTCGATCTTGGAGATCTGCCCCACGCAGATAAACTCCGCTCCAGCGGCTCTAGCTTCTATTGAGGAAACGACCGGCCGCACTTGCCCCTGGGAGCTGCCAGCAAGAAGGATTATAAAAATCACACACAGCCGCTTCATGCATATTCCGACGGGCCTTCTCCTCCTCAAGTTACGGGGGGCCGCAAAACCGCACCTTGCATGGAATTTCCAAACCAGATTTGCGCGTAGAACTCCCGTTCCAAGTCGACCCCTCTTAGCCCTAACCTTATTCATTCTCGCCGTGAGCAGCTTTGCCCAAGCTTTGCCCCGACGCAGCTTCTTCGGAATCGCCGGTGGGCCGATCACCCCCGAAATGCGAACCGAGCGTAAGCTTCCCGCCACCGGCGGGATCCTAGTGGCTTCGGTCGTCCCCAATTCCAGCGCTTCGGCGGCCAAGCTCCAGCCCGGAGACGTGCTTCTCGCCATAAACGGCACCGCGCTCGAGAACGGCCAGGTGTTTGGCGCTCTGGTGAACCAAAACCTACCCGGCGCCAAGGTGAAGGTCAAGATCAACCGCGCTGGCAAAGAGATGGATGTCGACATGACCATGGTCCCCAAGCCAAGCGACAAGGGTGAGAACTATGAGGTCATCTACGATCACGTGGTCAGCAAAGGCGCTAGGCTCCGCACCTTCGTTAGCAAACCTACCCACGTCACCGGCAAGCGACCAGTGCTCTTTCTCATTCAGGGAATCGGGCAATTCAGCCATGATTCGCCCCTCTCCGGTCCCAGCTCATATAGCCAGATTCGCAAAGCCTTCAACGATAAAGGATTCGTCACGCTGGCCGTCGACAAACCAGGCATCGGCGACAGCGAGGGCAAGCCCTTCAACCAAATCACCTGGGACGAAGATTTAGACGCTTTCCGCCAAGCCATCAACAGTCTCAAGAAATACGACTTTGTCGACCTGAACAACGTCTTCATCTTCGGCCATAGCATGGGTGGCTGCGAAGGTCCGATCATCGCGACTGAGTTCCCGGTCAAGGGTATTGCCGTCTACGGCACCGTCACCCGTACTTGGCATGAATACATGCTCGAGAACCTTCGCCGCCAAGCTCCTTTGGCTGGCACTTCCCACGGACAGGTGGATGCAAGCATGCGCGGATTGGTGGCAGCCCTCCATCTCATCTTCGATGAGGGTCTGGAGCCAGCCGAAGCAAAAACAAAGCATCCGAAGTGGGCCACGGCGATCGATAACTTCTCACCCGACGGCAAGACCATGTCTGGCATGCCCCTCACCTTTTGGCGAGGCTGCTTTGCCGAGAACTTCAGCACCTATTGGGAGAAGGTCAACTGCCACGTCGCATCGATGTTCGGGGAAAACGAGTTTATCGCGTCCCACCCAGACCATCCTCTCATCCCGGAGATCGTCAACAAGAAGAATCCCGGAAAGGCCAAATACATCCTGGTGCCCAACTCCGATCATGGATTCTACAAGACCACGTCCATGGCGGATAGCTTCCGAGTTTGGCAACCTGGTCAACCCAAGGAGTTCAACCCCGTCATCATCGAGATACTCACCAAGGGGGTGGATGATGTGATGGCAAAGGGCTAACAATCACCCTGAAACGCCGGAGTGGCCGATTGGAGTATTCCAGTCGGCCACTTTTTCTTTATTGGGACTCCCGAGTCGCACGGTCGACGTTGTGGTAACCCGGCAGCGGAGCCTTGACGGATTGTTCCCACTTGAAGAACTTGGTGTGCCCATCCTGAAAGGCAAAATTGGAGCCGCCCGTAAATGGAACCAACTCCAGACGCTCTCGGAACCAGTCTTCCGCTGGATCGCCCGGATGGTGCGCCCCGACATAGAGGTTCAGGTCATTCCAGTCCGAAGTCGTAGGATTTGCCACTGCGCTTTCGGGCCAAGGATGATAATCCGTGTCCGCAACCTCCCGATTCCTTAAGGCGATCATAATCTGGCTGGCAGGGTCGCTTCCGCCGGTTAACGATTCTCCATGCGTGAAGAGTCCGTTCATCGAGTAGTCACTGTCTGGCGTGACGAGGTCGCCCTCATGATCGGTGACCGGCATTCGCAAGTAGGCCGGACTGCGAAAGACGTCCTTGCTCTTCACGTAACCGTAAAGCGGCTCAAACCAATCGTAGTGATTGTCGTGATCCACCGTGACCGACCGGTCGTCGTTGTCGTTCGCATACAACATGATCGCTTTGCCGATCTGATTCAGGTTGGATAGGTCAGCCGTCTTCTTCGCCGCATTCTTAGCTTGGGAAAAGACAGGAAAGAGGATTGCCGCCAGGATTGCGATAATCGCAATCACGACGAGGAGTTCGATAAGAGTAAATGCCGTTCGTTTCATATTCGCATGCCACGTTTGGTAACCAAACACCGGGCGCCTAGGAGAGCGCAAAGGAGAGATCTGCTTCCGAGGGAGCAGTTAGCGGTGGTTGGCGGGTGGCGAGCGAGAACCAGATGACGGCCAGAAAACGGCAACAAGCCGGTCGACGGCTCGCAGGCAGGGCTCCCGGACTTCAACAGAAGTGGGAACCAAGTCGAAAGTGGTGATACTGGGCAGATCCGCTACGGGATCATCGGGAAGAATCGGGGGTGAAACCCGTTCGACATCCGCGATAGATCCGGCATCGTCGATGGTTGCCGCAAGATCAGATCGCCGCTTACCGAGCAAAGCGAAATGACAGTGGGGACAATCTTCGCTCGAGGTGTGCTGAGCTTCGCCCTTGGCAAAGGAAGCCAGCAGAAGGATGAGCAGCATCGCTGCCAATCCCGCAAACCTCCTATTCCAGCATAACCTCGACATCGGTAATTTTATTATACGCACGGGGGGTATCAAAACTCAGGCCAAACATCAGAAGCGGAGGGATTGTAACAGCGTACGCTCGCAACCCGTCCAAAGTGCAGATGCTGGTCGCCCTGCTTTTTCTTGCCCCGCTTCCTCCTGCCTACCAGGCAACGCTTATTTGCAAAGTTCCGGCGAAGTACTTCCAAAGCTACGTCAGATGCTCCGTTCTCACGGAGCAAAACTTGGTCGCCGGGTTCACTTGCACCTCCACCGGACTCCACGGCGAGACCTTTATGGGCAAGCCCTTCGTGTGGAGCAAGGGCAAATTTGTCAAGCTTCCCTTGCTTCCCAAAGCTGAATACGGCCACGTTTATGGCGGTAATGACAAAGTCATTCTTGGCAGCGTGACAATTGACTACCGCCCCCGGCCCGTTAAGTGGGGACCCGATCCCAAACTGGGATGGCACAAACCCGTAGTTACCCAACTCTCGACGAAAGAAGGCTTCGCCGCAAACATTGGCCCGGATGGCGCTATCTGGGTGGTGAACGATATCGCCGTTGTTGGGAAAGTCTCTAAAGGGGTGTGGAGCGACCTCTCGTTCGGAAACTTCGATCTCAAAGGCTTTGACGCAAAGGGCAACATTTATGGCAACAAGTGGGTGGCCGTCCACTTCGGCGGGAAGCCGGCCGACACAACTCCCGGTTGGTTCTCAGGCAAAACCTGGAACACCATGCCCATCAAGAAAACGGGGCCAGAGTACGGAATGGACAGCCGCATAGAATCCGTAAACGCAAGCGGAGATGCAGTTGGCAACTGCCAGAATCAGTTCGCCATTTGGCAAGGTGGAAAGGTGACTCTTCCCCTTGCTGGAAAGTACCGCTGGAGTTTCGCCTCGGACATCAGCTCTTCGGGTGTGGCCCTGGGTTATGCATCAGTGCCCGATATCCAGAAGTCGATGGCCTTCCTGTGGGAAAACGGCAAGGTGACGAACCTATCCAACGTGGTGCCAGGGATCGAATTGGAGATGGGACATAAAGTGAATAGCCGTGGTTCGGTGGCAGTTTCCGGCCATGTGAAGAACGAAGCTCACCTCTATCTGCTCACTCCCAAACCCTGATCTATCTTTAACTTACGAAAGGTAATCTGGCAGACCCATGATGCTCCTTTTGCCCGCCCTGATCGCCGCTGTGATTCAGGTGACGCCGCCCACTTTTAGCAAGGCAAAGGAACCTCAAATAGCCCTGGACGGGCAAAACGTATACATCGCGTATGGCATGGGAGATGAGATTTACTTGTCAAGCTCATCGGACGAAGGCAAAACCTTCGGCGAACCCACGAAAGTCGGCCAGATGAATAAGCTTGCGCTTGGCATGCGCAGGGGGCCGAGAGTCGTGTCCAGCAAGGGCGCCATTACGATAACGGCTATCTCGCACGCAGACGGTGACCTGATG